>JAJYDT010000040.1 GCA_021777335.1 Pseudomonadota bacterium
TGCCACTCCACCCGCAAAATCTTCGGCGTCTGCGGCTTCGCCGCCACTCCAGCCGGAGATCAATCTCGAGGATGTTCCGCCACCGACAGCGCGCACGGACGAGACCCCGGTCGTGCTGCCAGTACCCCAGAAGTTGCCGGGCATGGACCCGACGCTCCGGCAGATCTTCTCAAGCGAGACCGGCAGCCACATCAATGTGCTGCACGAGGTCGCTGACCAGGCCGGCGATTATGTGTCGGCCTCATTGCTGCGTGCGGTGCATACCCTCCAGGGGAGTGCCCGCGCAGTCGGCCTCATCCCTATGGCCGACGCCTGTTTCGAGCTTGAACGGCTGCTGCTGGCCATGGACTCCGAACAACGGCCGCTCAGCACAGAGGATACGGCGCATCTCAAGAATCTGGCGTCGGCGATCACTGCGACCGTTGTGGGGCTGAGCGATGAAGCCACGGTCGCGCCCGCAGAATATGCCCGCTTCCCCCTGCTCGCGCGGGCCTTCCGCGAGCTTGTGGCACGCATCGTGCCCTCGGCTCCCAAGGGATCGTTGCCGCCAGGGGTCACCGAGAAACCGCCGGTCGACGAACCTCCGGTGGAGACGACGCTGGATGCAAGGTCGCCCGTCGCGGAAAAATCTCCCGAGGAGGTGGCTTCAGCGCCCCCTCAGGAAACGCGCGCAGAGGTGGTCCCGGCCGACACAGGTGCGGTGGTATCGGTGTCCGGGGGCCATGTTGTGCCCGCCGACATCGATCTGGAGCTCGTCGAGATCTTCCGCGAGGAGGCTTCGGACATCCTGGAGACGCTCGAGCAGGGCCTCACGGAATGGCGCAATGACCGCAATGCCCCAGGGGTGGTACGCAACCTGAAGCGCGCACTACATACGCTAAAAGGCGGGGCCCGCATGATCGGGGCCAAGGGCATGGGCGACCTGAGCCATGTTACCGAGACGATACTGAAGCAGATCGAGGATGGGGTGGCGGATCTGACGGATGTGCTCTTTGACCAGCTGGACGAGGTCCATGACCTGTTGCGTACGGCCGTCGGGGCACTTATGACCGATGCAATGCCTGAGCATGAGATGGCCTCGCTCGCCGCGCGCCTCGGTGGTGCGGCGCCGGTTCCGGCACCAGTCCCCGCCGCGACGGCCCGCGTCACTGCGTCTGCTCCCGCCGAAGCGAGTATGCCGTCTGCGCCGGCGCCTCCCGCGCCCGTTCCGGCGATACCCGGCAAGGAACAGGAGACACAGGAGGAACAGGAAGAGACAGAGGGTGAACTGCTGGTGCCCGCAGAGCGTCGCGAGTACATCAAGGTGCGCGCGCAGCTGCTGAATGAGCTCGTGAACTACGCCGGCGAGGTCAGCATCTCGCGCGCCCGCATGGAACAGCAGATCTTTGGCCTGCGCGAGCACCTTGCCGAGCTTCAGGGCAATGTCGCGCGCTTCAAAGATCAGTTGCGCGATCTCGAGATGCAGGCGGAATCGCAGATTCTTTTCCGCACGGAACAGAGGGAGGGGTCGACCGGACAGGATTTTGATCCGCTTGAATTCGACCGTTACTCACAGTTGCAGCATCTGTCGCGGGCGCTGGGGGAAAGCCTGCATGACCTCTCCACCATACACGGCACACTCGATACGTTTGCCGGCGAGGCGGAAACAGTACTGCTGCAGCAGGCGCGTGTGAACACGGAGCTGCAGGAAGGTCTGATGCGTACACGTCTCGTGGGATTTGCGACGCAGGGTCCGCGCCTGCGGCACATCGTCCGGCAGACCGCGCGTGAGCTCGGGAAACGCGCAGAGCTTCATATTGTGGGTACTGCCGTCGAGGTTGACAAGAACGTACTCGACCGCATGATAGGACCGTTCGAGCACATGATCCGCAACGCGATTGATCATGGCATAGAACCCGAGGCCGAGCGGCGGCGGGCAAACAAACTGATCATGGGGCGGATCACCATACATACGAGTCACGAAGGCAGCGAGATCGTGATCCGGTTCTCGGACGACGGCGCCGGACTCAATGTCGACGCGATCAGGCGCAAGGCCATCGAGGCAGGCCTGGTGTCCGTCGATCGCGTACTGTCCGACGAGGAGGCGATGCAGTTCATCCTGCTCCCCGGTTTTTCGACCGCGAGCCAGGTGACGCAGGTATCCGGACGCGGCATCGGCATGGATGTGGTGCATGCCGAGGTCAAGCAGCTGGGAGGGTCGATATCGGTCGAGACCCGTCCGGGGGCAGGCACCACGTTCGTGATCCGCCTGCCTCTGACGCTGTCGATCACGCAGGCGCTGACGGTGACGGCGGGTGACCAGAGGTTTGCCGTCCCGCTCATGTCGGTGATCAATATCGTCGAGGTACAGGCCGACAAGCTCGATGCGATCACCGGTGAGGATCCGGTACTTCATTATAACGGACATGCGTATCCGCTCATGAATCTCGGGGCGCGCCTTGGACTCCCACCGAGCGGGAACCACCAGAAGAAATACCCGGTGCTTCTCGCACGTGCCGGAAACCGCGAGATCGCCGTGCAGGTGGAGACCCTCGGCAGCACGGGCGAGATCGTGATCAAATCCCTCGGACCGCAGCTCAACGAGATCAAGGGTCTCGCGGGCGCCACGATCCTGGGAGATGGGCGCGTGGTGCTGATCCTTGACATGTCGGGCTTGTGGTTCCGCGACGATTCCATGTCGGTTCTGAGACTTTATCCGGCGCTTGAGGCAACCGAACCGGAAGACCGTCAGCCCATTGTGCTCATCGTCGACGACTCGCTCACGGTGCGCAAGATCACTGGAAAACACCTTCAGAAGCGCGGGATAAAGGTGCTGGTGGCGAAAGACGGTGTCGACGCGCTTGAACAGCTGCGTGAGCAGAAACCGGATGTCATGCTGGTCGACGTGGAGATGCCGCGCATGGATGGGTTCGAACTGACGAGAACGGTGCGTGGCAACGCCGGGATGCGGGACATCGGTATCATCATGATCACGTCGCGTGCCGGGGCCAAGCATCGCGACCATGCGCTCAAGCTCGGCGCCGACTTGTACATGAGCAAGCCGTATCTGGAGGACGACCTCGTGGCCAATATCCGGAGCCTTCTTGATCGCAAGGAGAGCAGCCGTGTCGGCTGAACACCAGGTCGCACGGAAGATCGCTGATGACGGCGAGCAGTATCTGCGGCTCAGCGTCGGCGGCACTGAATTTCTGCTGCCGAGCGGCGCGAGCATTGCGGTCGAGCCGCGCGAGCAGCTGACTGCCGAGACTGGACACCGCTATATTGTCGCGTGGCGCGCCGTGCTCTCGGATCGCTGGCCGGTATTCCATCTTGAGGGAGATCTCAGTACGCGTTCCGAACGCCCGTGGGCAAAGGCGGTGTTCATCGACGCCAAGCCGTTCCCGGTCGGCTTCACCACGGAAGATATCCTGCTGCTGCCGCGCGACTTGCGTGTCGAACCGTTCACGCCGCTCGGGCGCCTCCCGACCGCGGCGGGCCCCGTGTTTTCGGGTGCGGTTGTACGTGGGGAGGAAGTGCAATTGCTGCTGGATCCGTTGGCGCTCGCTGCTTACCTGCAGTACCTGGGGGCCCAGTGAGCAGTCCCCGGCCGGAAGGCGTACACGCACTGATCATCCCGCTGCAGGGATCAGTGCTCGTGGTTCCCAGCGCGATGATCGCTGAGGTGGTTCCAGTACCGCAACGGCTCGGGAGGATTCCTCTGTCGGAGCCCTGGCTGCTCGGAGTTTTCGGCTGGCGCTTGCGCCCGGTTCCAGTCGTGTCTTTCAACCACTTGCTCGGGGCTGAAGAACCCCCGGCCAGCCGACGTTCGCGCCTCGTGGTTTTCTATCCGCTGCCGGGGCGCGCGGCCGGGGATTTCTTCGCGGTCCTGTCGGCCCTCGAACCGCAACCAAGGCTTCTCGAGGACGGGCAGGAGTTCAATGAGACCAGCACCGGTCCGGAGGGCATTGCCCTGATGACGCGTCTTGGCACGGTCAAGGCGCTCATTCCGGATCTTGATGCCTTGATGAAACGTTTCTATCCGTCCGCAGTCGCGTAATCAGCTGAGTCGGCGAGCGCATCCACCAATTGATCGATATCCGCCGGGGTGGCGATATAGGGTGGCATGAGATAGAGCACATCCCCAAGCGGCCTCAGCAAGACCCCCCGCGTGAACGCGCGCTCGCAGGCCCGCCGCCCGCGACGCTCATGGGCGGGATAGTGTTCGCCAGAGTTCTTGTCCGGCACGAGGTCGAGCGCCGCAATCAGGCCGGTTTGCCGGACGTTCGCGACATGTGGGTGATCGCGCAGGGGAGCAAGGCGCCGCGCGAGGTGTTCCGCGAGCATCCGGTTGCGTGCAAGGACATCATCTTCCTCGAAGATCGAGAGCGTCGCCATGGCCGCGGCACAGGCCAGCGGATTTCCGGTGTAGCTGTGAGAGTGGAGGAACGCGCGTTCTGGACCCCCTCCGTAAAATGCCTCGTACACCGCGTCTGTCGCCAGACATGCGGAGAGCGGAAGATAGCCCCCGGTCAAGCCTTTTCCGACACATAGCAGATCGGGGGTAATCGACCCCTGCTCGCAACCGAACATCGTGCCCGTACGCCCGAAACCGACGGCGATCTCATCGACAATCATATGAACGCCATGACGTGAGCACGCCTCGCGTACGCGGGAGAGGTAGCGGGGTGAATGCATGCGCATACCCCCGGCGCACTGGACGAGTGGTTCGACCACGACCCCGCACACCCGATCGGCGTTGAGTTCGAGCACGCGCTCGAGCCCATCTGCGGCGCGTTCGGCCTGCCGGAGCGGATCATCCCCGGAGTCATCGATCGCCGGTGACGGCGATTTTGGCCATGACGGGAGCAAAGCCTCATAAGGTGCACGGTAGAGGCCGATGTCGCTCAACGCGAGCGCTCCGAGGGTGTCGCCATGATAGGCGTGTGCGAGGCTCACGAACTGCGTCTTCTCCGGTTTGCCCGTGTTGCGCCAGTAATGCAGGCTCATCTTGAGGGCGATCTCGACAGCGGCGGCGCCGCTCTCCGCATAGAAGCAGCGCGTAAGACCCGGCGGAGCGATATGGATGAGACGTTCCGACAGCGTCACGACGGGTTCGTGCGTAAAGCCGGCGAGCAATACGTGTTCCAGTTCTCCAAGCTGGCGCGCGACGGCGGCATTGATCCGCGGGTTGGCATGCCCGAACAGGTTAACCCACCACGAACTGATGCCATCAAGGTAGCGGCGTCCCTCGAAATCCTCGAGCCAGATGCCGTGCCCGCGCCGGATCGGAACGGGGGGGTGTCGCTCGTGGTCCTGCATCTGCGTGCAGGGATGCCACAAGACACGGAGGTCGCGCGCGACCAGGGAAGAGGGATCCATTTCCGCCATCATATCAGGTACTCCGGGCACGGTTCGAGCCAGCCTCCGGCGTGTTTCCCGCGTCCCGATGTTCGCTTTTCGCCGTCCGCCCGGTCGGGATACACTCGTATCGGTTATTTGCAGAGAGATTGCCCTATGGTGCGCACCGAGACCCCTGTCTGTGATTTTGGGCGCCGTGCACCGCCGTTCTCGCTTCCAGGGGTGGACGGGCAGGTGTGGACGCTCGACCGTGCACGTGGCCCAACAGGGCTGCTCGTGATGTTCATCTGTAATCATTGCCCATACGTCAAGGCGATCCGCAGTCGTATCATCCAGGATGCCATTGATCTTGAGGCGCTTGGCATCGGCAGCATCGCCATCATGTCGAACGATCCACGCGAGTACCCCGAGGATTCCTTCGAGATGATGAAACAGGTGGCGCGTGACCTGAAGTTCCCGTTTCCTTATGTATGGGATGAGACCCAGGAGGTCGCGCATGCGTTCGGCGCCGTGTGCACACCTGATTTCTTCGGCTATAACGCGGATCTCGCCTTGCAGTATCGCGGACGACTCGATGAGAGTCGCAAAGAGGTGGTCCCGGGGGCGCGCCGGGATCTTTTTGAGGCCATGAAACAGGTGGCGGAAACCGGCCGCGGTCCCGTGCAGCAGATTCCGAGCATGGGCTGTTCCATCAAATGGAAGGGTGTGGCCTAGGTGACACCGCTCCTGAGTGAACTCGCCACGCTCGTGGTCGCCGCGGCGAATGAAGAGCTGTATCCGCGTTTTGCGGACCCAGGACGCGAGACCAAGGAGGATGGGAGCTGGGTGACGGAAGCGGATAAGGCAATGCAGGCGCGTATGGCGCGGGAACTCATCCGCCGCTGGCCGGAATACGGATTGCTCTCGGAGGAGATGCCGGAGACAGAACAGGAACAGGCGCTTGTCACTGTCCACGGAGGCCTGTGGTGTCTCGATCCACTGGATGGGACCACGAATTTCACGCACGGGCTCCCGTTTTACGCAGTATCACTCGCACTCATCGATGGCGAGGGGATCGCTGCGGGTATTGTGTACGATCCGATGCGCCAGGAGTGTTTCGCGGCTGAGAAAGGCCGCGGCGCCTGGCGCAACGGGCACCGGCTGGGTGGTACACAGACGCCACCCCTTGCGTTACGCCGCTCGGTCGGCGTCGTCGACTTCAAGCGGCTCGCCCCGCCGCTCGCAAGCCGTCTGGGCCAGGACCCGCCATACGGATCCCAGCGCCATTTCGGGGCCTGCGCGCTCGATTGGTGCTGGCTCGCTGCCGGGCGTTTCGAGGTCTATCTCCATGGCGGCCAGAAGCTGTGGGACTACGCGGCGGGCAGCCTGATCCTGACCGAGGCCGGGGGGCATCAGTGCACGCTTGAAGGCGAGCCGGTATTCGGCGGTGATCTGACCCCAAGGTCGGTGGTGGCGGCGCTGCACCCCGATCTGTTCCGGGCGTTCCGGTCGTGGATTGCAATCCAGCAGTAAAAAGCGGGTCGAAACGCGCCTCAGTGGTCCTGACAGAGCCGTCGCGGCCTGGCGGGTGGCGGCGAGCGGTTGTAGCCCAGGGCCAGGCTTGCCCGCGATCCGTATGGAGCTGATCGCGGGGGACGCTGTATGATGTGCGCAGGACGCCCCGTGCGTCGTGTTGCCTCTACGTCTCCGCCCACGAAAGGGGTTCAGAGAGGGGCTTGGCGTCTGTATAACGAAAGTTCTGACGCCGCGCGCAAGATCATATCAAGATCATATTTTGTGCTTTAGGCGATGGTGCGCCGGGATTGCGCGGCAGCGACAAGGGTTTCCGTACGGGAGAATACCTGGCGGGTTCAAGGCCTTGGGCGCTATCGTCACGGAAACGCGGGATATGTGACAGGAGAGGGTCTGCCAGGGTGTTCCGCAAGAAGGGACTGAGCCGTAGGTTCACGTGCCTGCATGGTCGGTTTCTCGCAATAATGTGGCCAGGATGCACCTCCGGGAGGGGGCCGGGTTCTGGTCCGAGGACGCTCCGCGCGGATGCGTTTGCGACCGGGGCAAGGCGCTTGCCGGCGGTGTCGTACGAAACCCACGCCATACCCAAAAAGGTTGGCGGCATTGCCCCATAGTCTGGTCTGCCCCCCGGGCTATTGCCCAAAGCGGAGTGCTGGGGGAAAATACGCGGCCATTACCGGGCTCTGGGTCCGCAGTGACGCGCCCTTGCCAGAAAGGTGCGGGATCCAGACGAGAGTCCCCTTGGCCGCCTTCGGGAAATCGGGGAATGCGCCAAGGGGATTTTTTATGACCTTGCGTGCGTGCTGCGGCCGCTTGCTGGCCCGTGGTAGGGTGCGACGACAGCGGAGGGCGCGACCGGGTGACATATCGCGGGCAGACGTTTCCGAGGGCGGCCAGCTGGGCGCAAGGCACTTATTTTAGGAGTAAAACCATGCGACAGAGACCCGTCCTGCTCGGGATTGTCGGCGATTCAGCCGCCGGTAAGACGACGATCACCAAAGGCATAGCCAAGGTTATCGGGGAGGACCGCTGCACGATCATTTGTACCGATGATTATCATCGGTACAACCGCAAGCAGCGCGCGGAAAAGAAGCTCACCGCGCTGCACCCCGACTGTAACTATATGGATATCATCGAGCAGCATTTGATGCTGCTTAAGAATGGCCAGCCGATTCTGAAGCCGCACTACAACCATGCAACCGGCGATTTTGACCCCCCAAGCTATGTAGAGGCCAAGGATTTCATCGTGGTCGAAGGGCTGCTTGGTTTTTCCACCAAGGGCATGCGGGACTCCTATGACGTCAAGCTGTACCTTGCCCCGCCGGAAGATCTGCGGTTCCAGTGGAAGATGAAGCGCGATACCATGAAGCGTGGACACACGGCTGAGGACGTGCGCAAGGAAATGAAGATGAGGGAGCCTGATTCGGAAGCCTTCATCAGGCCGCAGCGGAAATGGGCCGATATGGTGATCTGCTTTCGCCCTCCTGTGACCCGGCGGGACGAGACGGGCAGCCATCTCGACGTGTCCCTGGTGCTGCGGCCGACACTGCCGCACCCGGATCTTTCCGAGGTGCTTGAGCGTGGCAAGGGCAATGGCATCCAGCTTGATCTCGACCGCGACATGAATCTTCCGGTCGACAGGCTGGAGATCGACGGCAGTATCAGCGACGAGACGGCCAAGCAGCTTGAGGATCTGTTGTGGAAATACATACCGGGCGAGCACCATCATTTGCGTAATGATGGTATCGGCGAGATCACTGGCACGACCGGGGAGCGGCTCAAGTCCCATCCTCTGGCGTTGAGCCAGCTGCTGGTTGCGTATCATCTGCTCAAGGCTGCATCCGGGCATTATCAGTAGAGACCCGACGCCCGATCCGGAATTTCCGTTTTCTTGAGGTAAGCACATCATGTCAGCGAAACCCGAAGGCTATAAAATGCCCGCACAGGCAAAACCCGCGCTTTCCCGCCGCACGCTTGCGAACGCAATTCGGGCGCTCAGCATGGACGCGGTCCAGAAGGCCAATTCGGGTCATCCCGGGATGCCGATGGGTATGGCCGACATCGCGGAGGTGCTCTGGAATGATTACCTCAGGCACAATCCGGCGAACCCAAAATGGCCAGACCGGGACCGTTTCGTGATATCGAACGGGCACGGCTCCATGCTCCTGTACAGCCTGCTTCACCTTACCGGCTATGCCCTGCCCATAGAGGAGATCAAGCGTTTCCGGCAGCTGCATTCCATGACTCCAGGGCACCCGGAATATGGCTATACCCCCGGGGTCGAGACAACCACCGGGCCGCTTGGGCAGGGCATCACCAACGCGGTCGGCATGGCGATCGCGGAGCGGGCACTCGCAGCACAGTTCAACCGTCCGGGCCATGAGATCGTGAACCACTATACCTATGTGTTCCTGGGTGACGGCTGTCTGATGGAGGGGATTTCGCACGAGGCGGCGTCGCTTGCCGGCCATCTCGGTCTTGGCAAGCTGATTGCGTTCTACGACGACAACGGTATCTCGATCGACGGTGAGGTTCAGGGCTGGTTCACCGATGACACCCCCAGGCGTTTCGAGGCCTACGGTTGGCACGTGGTCCCCGGGGTGGACGGGCACAACGGGGACGCCATCAAGCGGGCGGTCGAGGCCGCGCACAAGGTGACCGATCGGCCCACGCTGATCTGCTGCAAGACCATCATCGGTTTCGGCGCGCCCAACAAGCAGGGCAAGGAAGAGAGTCATGGCAGTGCGCTGGGCGATAAAGAGATCGCCGCGGCGCGCTCGGTGCTTGGCTGGCAGTATCCCGCCTTCGAGATCCCGGCCGACATCTACGCGGCCTGGGATGCGAGGCCGCGGGGCGCCGAGGCGGAGCGTGCCTGGAACGAACGGTTTAGCGCGTACCGGGCCAGCTTTCCGGAGGAGGCGTCGGAGTTTGAACGACGTATTGCTGCGCGGTTGCCTGCCAGCTGGGATGAATATTCCCGTGGATTCATCGCGCAGGTTGATGCCAAGGGCGAGAGCATCGCCTCACGCAACGCATCCCAGAATACGCTCAATGGCTTCGGACCAAAGCTTCCCGAGCTCATCGGCGGATCCGCCGACCTTGCGGGTTCCAATCTCACCCTGTGGTCGGGCAGCAAGGGTGTGTCCCGCGAACGTCCGGGGGGCAACTACATCTACTACGGCGTGCGCGAGTTTGGCATGTCCGCGATCATGAATGGAATTGCGCTGCACGGTGGCTTCATCCCTTATGGCGCGACCTTTCTCATGTTCTCCGAGTATGCACGCAACGCGCTGCGCATGGCGGCACTGATGAAGCAGCGGGTGCTGTTCGTGTACACGCATGACTCGATCGGGCTTGGCGAGGATGGTCCGACGCACCAGCCAGTGGAACAGCTCGCGACACTTCGTCTCATGCCGAACATGTCGTTATGGCGTCCCTGCGATGCCGTTGAGTCCGCGGTTGCCTGGAAGGCCGCGATCGAGCGTACTGAGGGCCCGAGCTGCCTGGTGTTTTCTCGCCAGAAGCTTGCGCACCAGAAACGCAGCGACAAGGTCCTGGGCAACATCGTCCGTGGCGGCTATGTCCTGAGCGAGGCAGAAGGTCCATTGCAGGCACTGATCATCGCGACCGGTTCCGAGGTGGATCTCGCCATGCAGGCCCAGAAGATGCTGGCGACGAAGGGGGTCGGGGTACGCGTCGTGTCCATGCCGAACACCGCGGTGTTCGACAGTCAGGACCAGGCATACCGCGAATCGGTGCTGCCGTCACACGTCACGAGGCGCGTTGCCGTCGAGGCGGGGGTGACGGACGGCTGGATCAAGTACGTCGGGCTCTCCGGCAAGGTGGTCGGCATCAATCGTTTTGGGGAATCGGCGCCTGCGGGAGAACTGTTCACCTATTTCGGTTTCACTGCCGAAAACGTTGCCAAGGCCGTGGAATCGATCCTCTAGGAAGATCGTACCGACCATGGTGACCGACCCTCTGCAGACGGGACGCGCACGCGCGACCGTCATGAATCTGGTGTGCCCGCCCAGGCGGACGCCCGCCGTTTTTCTCATCACCATTGCTGGAGATGCCACATGACGATAAAAGTCGCGATTAATGGTTATGGCCGAATCGGTCGTAATGTGCTGCGGGCGCTGTACGAGTCCGGTCAGACCAAAGACATCAGGATTGTTGCCATCAACGATCTCGGCAACGCCGATACCAATGCCCATCTCACCCAGTACGATACGGTGCATGGAAAATTCAAGGGAGAGGTGTCGGTCGAGGGAGAGCACATGGTGGTGAACGGCGACCGCATCCGCGTGCTGTCAAACCGCGACCCGGGCCAGCTGCCGTGGAAGGACCTCGGAGTCGACGTGGTGCATGAATGCACCGGTTTCTTCACCAGCAAGGAAAAGGCGTCGGCGCATCTGAAGGGCGGGGCCAGAAAGGTGATCATCTCGGCGCCAGGCGGCAAGGACGTCGATGCGACCATCGTATATGGTGTGAATCACAAGACCCTGAAATCCTCCGATACCGTCATCTCCAATGCTTCCTGCACGACCAACTGCCTCGCTCCTCTCGTCAAGCCGCTCCATGAAAAGATCGGTATCAAGCACGGCCTGATGACTACCATTCACTCCTATACCAATGACCAGGTGCTGACCGACGTCTATCACAGCGACCTGCGCCGTGCCCGGTCGGCAACCCACTCTATGATCCCGACCAAAACGGGCGCAGCGGCTGCGGTCGGACTTGTCATGCCGGAACTGAACGGCCGGCTTGATGGGTTTGCGATCCGTGTGCCGACCATCAACGTGTCCCTGGTCGATCTCACGTTCGAGGCGGCTCGCGATACGACCAAGGATGAGATCCATGAGATCCTGAAGAAGGCGGCCGAAGGAGAACTCAAGGGTGTGCTCGAATACAACGACAAGCCCCTGGTATCCATCGATTTCAACCATAACCCGGCCTCGTCGATCTACGAGTCGTCGCTTACCAAGGTGATGCAGGGCAGAATGGTCAAGGTGCTGGCGTGGTACGACAACGAATGGGGATTTTCGAACCGGATGCTGGATACGACCCGGGCCCTCATGACGGCCAGGTAGAGAGTGGTTCTGGCCAGGGAGGCCGGGGGGAGTTCCACCCGGCCTTTGTTTTTCGTACCGGTTTGTTTTTCAAGGTGAAAGAACGTATGCAAGTGCTGAAGATGACAGACCTTGACCTTCGCGGAAAGCGCGTGCTTATTCGCGAAGACCTGAACGTGCCGCTCAAGGACGGCAAGGTGGCCGACGATACGCGGATCCGCGCAAGCCTGCCGACAATCAAGCATGCCATCAAGGCAGGGGCGCGCATCATGCTCCTGTCTCATCTCGGACGTCCCGAAGAGGGTGTGCCTGACGAGAAGAATTCGTTGCGGCCGGTCGCGCGACACCTGTCCAGGTTGCTCGGCCGGGAGGTCAGGCTCGTTACTGACTGGATCAATGGCGCTGGCGATCTTGCGGTCGGAGACGTGGTCCTGTGCGAGAACGTGCGCTTCGTGAAAGGTGAAAAGAAGAACAATGACGAGCTGGCGCAGAAGATGGCACGCCTTTGCGACATCTTTGTGATGGATGCCTTTGGGACGGCGCATCGGGCGCAGGCCTCGACCCATGGCGTCGCGAAGTATGCGCCGGTGGCGTGTGCCGGTCCGCTGCTTGTGGCTGAGCTTGAGGCGCTTGGGCGCGCACTCGGGAACCCGAAGCCGCCGGTGGTCGCAATTGTCGGCGGATCCAAGGTATCGACCAAGCTGACCGTGCTGGAGTCGCTTTCCGGACGCGTGGATCAGCTGATTGTCGGCGGGGGCATCGCCAACACGTTTATCGCCGCTGCCGGTCATCGTGTCGGGAAGTCGCTCTATGAGGCTGAACTCGTGGATCAGGCGAAGCGTCTCATGGAGACCGCACGCGCACGTGGCGGCAATATCCCGGTCCCGGTAGATGTTGTCGTCGGCAAGGAGTTTTCCGAGCGTGCGCAGGCGACGGTCAAGCCTGTGTCGGAGGTTGCGGATGACGAGATGATCTTCGACATCGGGCCTGAGACCGCGGAGGGGTTCGCAAAGATCCTCGAGCAGGCGGGCACAATCGTCTGGAACGGTCCCGTAGGTGTTTTCGAATTCGACCAGTTTGGCGCCGGGACGAAGGCAATCGCGGAAAGTATTGCCAGCAGTGACGCGTTTTCGATCGCCGGAGGTGGCGACACCCTGGCCGCGGTCGCCAAATACAACGTCGCGGACAAGATTTCTTATATCTCAACCGGGGGCGGGGCGTTCCTCGAGTTTCTCGAGGGCAAGACGTTGCCGGCAGTGGCGGTCCTTGAGGAACGGGCCGGCGGGACGTCACGGCCGGGCCATCCTTAGAAAGGAGTACAGATGCAGCGTCGGACCAAGATTGTCGCCACGCTCGGGCCATCAACGGATGATCCGAAGATCCTCGACCAGATGATCGAGGCGGGTGTCGATGTCGTGCGCGTCAATTTCTCTCATGACCTGCCCGAGGTGCATGCGCGGCGCGCGGCGACCGTCCGGGACCGGGCCCAGGCCCACGGGCGGCAGATCGGGGTGCTGGTGGATCTTCAGGGTCCCAAGATCCGCATCGGCCGTTTCAAAAACAGGAAAGTGCGGCTCAAAGAAGGGGAGCGGTTCATCCTCAGCACCGATCATCCCATGGATCAGGGAGATGAAGAGCGGGTCGGGATCACCTACACGCCTCTGCCTCAGGACGTTAGTCGTGGCGTGACACTCCTGCTCGATGACGGCCGCATCGTGCTGTGGGTGGATCAGGTGACCGGCAACGAGGTGGTGTGCCGTGTCGTGGTCGGCGGGGAGCTGTCTGACAACAAAGGTGTCAACCGGCAGGGCGGGGGTCTGTCGGCGCGCGCGCTCACGGACAAGGATCGAGAGGACATCAAGTGGGCTGCAAAGATCGAGGCCGATTATGTCGCGGTGTCGTTTCCGCGCAACGCCAAGGATATCGATGAGGCGCGCGCGCTGCTGTGCGCCGCCGGTGGCCGGGGGGGCATTGTCGCCAAGATTGAGCGGGCGGAGGCAGTGGGCGCGATTGAGGAGATCATCCGGGCATCGGACGCGGTAATGATTGCACGCGGCGACCTTGGGGTTGAGGTCGGTGACGCCGCGCTGCCACCGATACAGAAGCGGATCATCAAGCTCGCGCGCAAGATGAACAGCGTCGTGATCACTGCGACCCAGATGATGGAATCAATGATAGAAAACGCAATCCCGACCCGCGCCGAGGTGTCAGATGTCGCAAATGCGGTTCTTGACGGCACTGACGCAGTGATGTTGTCTGCGGAGACCGCGAGCGGGAAGCATCCGGTTGCGACCGTGGCGGCAATGGACCGGATATGCCGGGAGGCGGAGAAACATGACGAGGCAATCCATTCGGGGCATCCGATAGACATCCAGTTCGGGCGGGTCGACGAGGCAATTGCCATGGCCATCATGTATAGCGCCAATCACCTGCCGGTGCGCGCCATTGCGGCGCTGACCGAGTCCGGTTCCACCGCGCTTTGGATGTCACGTATGAGTTCGACAGTACCCATCTATGCCTTGACGCCGCATATAGAAACACGTAGAAAAGTCACTCTTTATCGTGGCGTCTATCCCGTTGGTTTCTCGGTTACCACCAATGATCCGGCCCGGGTCATGGAAGAGGCGGTTGACGAATTGCGGCGCCGCGGCGCGGTCCGGGACGGGGACCTTGCGATCCTGAGCATTGGTGAACCCCTGGCCAAGCCCGGCGGGACAAATACCATGAAGATCGTGCGTGTCGGCGATCTTCATGGCATATGAACGATTTAACAACGTCTGTTTAAGGAGAAGATTATGGCCCTGGTATCCCTACGCCAATTGCTCGACCATGCCGCAGAGCATGGTTACGGTGTGCCCGCCTTCAACGTAAACAACATGGAGCAGATCCAGTCGATCATGCAGGCCGCCGCCGAGGTGGATAGCCCGGTGATCGTCCAGGCATCCGCTGGGGCGAGGTCTTATGCCGGCGAGCCATTTCTGCGCCATCTGATCCTTGCCGCCGTTGAGCAGTACCCGCACATCCCGATCGTCATGCATCAGGACCATGGCGCAAGCCCCTCGGTGTGTCAGCGCTCGATCCGCTCGGGATTCACCTCGGTCATGATGGATGGTTCACTGAAGGAGGACATGAAAACCCCGGCATCCTACGACTATAACGTCAGCGTGACGGCGCGCGTGGTGGATATGGCGCACTCTGTCGGCGTATCGGTTGAAGGCGAGCTGGGATGCCTCGGCTCGCTGGAGTCCGGGATGGCGGGCGAAGAGGACGGGTCTGGTGCCGAGGGCAAGCTGTCCCACGATCAGCTCCTCACGGATCCCGAGCAGGCGGCCCAGTTCGTGAAAGAGACCAAAGTGGACGCACTCGCAATCGCGATTGGCACGAGCCACGGGGCATACAAGTTTTCCCGGCCGCCAACGGGCGACATCCTTGCAATTGACCGCATCAAGGAGATCCATCGCCGGATCCCCGACACCCACCTCGTGATGCATGGGTCCTCGTCAGTGCCTCAGGAGTGGCTCAAGGTGATCCACGAATATGGCGGGGACATCGGTGAGACCTACGGTGTTCCGTTAAAAGAAATCCAGGAGGGTATCAAGCACGGTGTGCGCAAGGTCAATATCGATACCGATCTGAGGCTGGCCATCACCGGCGCGATCCGGCGCAGTCTTGCCAAGAACCCGAAGAACTTCGATCCACGCAAGTTCATGAAGGACTCCATCCAGGCGGCGAAGGACATCTGCAAGGTGCGCTATGAGGCATTCGGATCGGCGGGTCAGGCCTCGAAATTCAGACCGCTCGATATGGAACAGATGACCAAGCGTTACGGGAGCGGGAACCTCAATCCACGTGTGCACTAACTAAAGACACGCCGGGTCCGCTTTTGCTCAAGCGGACCCGGCGTGGTCCTCCCTGGCGCGTGTCGGGGCTATGCGGGCGACGATGCCGGACCGGGCCGGACGGCTTCGATCGCGTTTGACAGCAGGTAGTCCTTGAATGTCCGCGCCACGACCGAGAGCTGTTTCCCCCGGGGGTGCACCACGTACCACTGGCGGATGATCGGAAAGTATTCCACATCAAGAACTGCCAGCGGTCCCGTATTGCCGTCCGGTGGCAGGGTGTGGCGCGACAGCACCGAAATCCCGAGGCCGGCAGCAACCGCCTGCTTGATGGCTTCGTTACTGCCGAGCTCCATACGTACCTTCATCTTCACCCGGTGTTGCGCAAACAGACGCTCGGCGGCGATCCTTGTGCCTGAGCCCGGCTCGCGCAACAGGAACGGCTCCTGGGCGAGACGTTTGAGCGGGATGCGTCGCGCGCCAGCGAGCACATGCGTCAGGGGCGCAAGCGCAACCAGGGGATTCTCAAGGAACGGTCGTGATTCGACCACGATGCCTTCAGGCGGCTGGCCGAGGATATACAGGTCATCCTGGTTATCCGCCAGACGTTCGAGCATACGCTCGCGGTTGCTGACCTCGAGCGATACCTCGATGCCCGGGTAAAGATGACAGAAGGCGCCCAGCAGCCGGGGTGCGAAATAATGGGCGGTCGTGACTACAGCGAGCCTCAGGGAACCCTGCTTGAGGCCCTTCATGTCGGCCACCGCCATCTCGAAACGCTTGAAGTGATCGAAGATGTCGCGACTCGTTTTGTGCAATTCCCGCCCAACGCCGGTCAAAAAAATCTTTTTCCCGACCTGCTCGAACAGTGGCAACCCGACGATATCGGATAATTTCTTGATCTGCATGGAAACGGTTGGCTGCGTGAGAAACAGTTCTTCAGCCGCGCGCGTAAAACTGCCGAGCCGGGCGATGGCTTCGAATACCTCGAGCTGGCGGAAGGTGGTGTGGCGCATCGGCCCTCCTGTTCAATAGATATATATCTATGAGTTACATTGAAAACATTTATTGTTATTGATGATCTCATTTTGGCAGGATACGCGCAACATTCAGCGAAACATCCCCCCTGCTGGAGGGTCTCGTGCCAGCAGGGGGGTCACGATTCACAGAAGTTCCAGAGAGCACGGTTCACTCAACAACTCCGGGAGGCAGCGATGGCTAAGTCTGAAGGAATCAAGGAAGGTAAGGAGCGCTACAAGGCAGGAGTTATCCCTTACAAGAAAATGGGTTACTGGGAGCCCGACTACAAACCCAAGGATACCGATGTCATCGCGCTGTTCCGAATCACCCCGCAGCCGGGCGTGGACGCGGATGAGGCGGCCGCCGCAATTGCCGGAGAATCGTCCACGGCGACCTGGACTGTGGTATGGACTGACCGCCTGACAGCGTGCGAGCTGTACCGTGCGAAGGCATACCGCGTGGAGCCGGTACCCAACACAGGTGCTGGCACCAAGACCGAGCAACAG
>JAJYDT010000147.1 GCA_021777335.1 Pseudomonadota bacterium
AGTGCACCATGACCACCGGGATGGCCAGCCCGTTTTGATGGCAATTTCGGGTGTGTGCCGAACCATGAACCCGACCGTTTTCGCAAGCCGATGGATGATCCGTCGGTGAAGGATCCGCCGCTAGGCATCAGGGGCATGCCGATCGCTGTGACCATCGATCGGCAACGGCGACTACGCCCGGGCAGGCAATCTCTTCCGGCTTATGAGTGCTGACGGGAGCGCGCCTCGTGGCCAACATCGTCATTTCATCAAGGCGGGTGCGGCGCATGGCGAAGGTGCCGCGCGTGGCGCGGGGATCGATTCCCTCCGGCCGCCGCGTCCGGTTGGGGGCTGGCGCCCGAAACATCTTTCGGCATGATCGATAGGCACAGGATGGCCGTCGGTTGCCACGCAACCGGCCAAGAAACCTGGCGACGACGTAGAGGCAGCGGTTGAACATGAGCCGGCTGCGGTGAGATCCGCGGGTACCTCAATAAACTTATGGCTTCGCCGCGTCACGCGATCATAGGTCACCGGTGTCCCGGGGGGTCGAACCAGTAGGTAAGATAGAGCTCAATGAAATTGAGACCATCGTTCGGCAGACGCGTGTTCGCGTTTGAGAGGTGTTGCAGGCGTGTTCCGATCTCGAGGCCCCGGTGCCGATGGCGGGCGAGACCGATCCCGATGAGTGGTCCGAACTGATAGCGGGTGGAGAGCATGCTCGCGCCGAGGCTCACATGGGATAAAAGGTGGAGTCCGAGACCGACCTCGGTATAGATCCAGAACCCGTGCCAGCGGGAATCCGGCCGCCAGCGCAGGATTGCGGACACGCCGACCTCGTTCATGGAGTCCGGAAGAGATCCCGTGCGTGACGAGTGCATGTGGCTCACATCAACTTGCCCGTAATCGCTGAAGACGCCGTGCCCGCGATGCCAGACGCCACCCAGGGGCCAGAGCGCGTCGAGCTCGATGTTGCGCGTGCGGTATGGCGTATCAAAGATGCCGACACCCGTGTCGGCTCCGATGCCCATCGCGGCATATGTGGCCCCCGCATGCAGGGCGGATATGAATAGCAGGGCCTTGAACGTACGCTGCTTCAGGACGCGCCGCCGGTTGTTTGCATTGAGCATGTCTTGCAATTTCCCCAGGGGTACCGCGGCACCTCTACCGACGTTCGCCCCGATCCTGCCGGAATGCCCCCGGACAGATAGCCCCCACCGGACCCCCCGGGGAGGCCGGATCTGCGTGGCCAGCTCCACTGCGGCTGGTGCCGGGGAGGGAGACTCGGATGATCGCAGGGCCGCCTCCACCCGGTGTTGAGTCCGATCAATCTATTCCTTACGCCATCCCGGCTCCGCGCCTATGCATGTGAACTGCAGGCCTCTTCAAGACGCACAATGGCCGCAGGAATGCCAACGCATGCACCGATCCAGAGCGGTTGAGGTCGTCTGCGCGCCTCTTGTGGCGGCCAGCTGGAGCAGGGTGGCCGGGGTGAGCCGCAGGTCGATCCGGTCGTGAACGCCCCGCCCTGCTCCGTTGGCCGCTGTGCGCCGGTTCCGGGCCATGCGAAGCGTCATGCGCGGGTCAATGCCGCGTCCTCGCCCAGCTTCTGCCTGCGCGTTATCATGGGGGCGTGCGTTTCGCGGTTCAATGTCCACGCCGCTTCGCGGCGGCGGGGCTGCTGTAGGCCCCGGTGACACTGCAGAAGCCGGGCACGCGTGCCCACCCTGCGTGCGGCACCTTCCTCCCGGTGCCCGTTGTGCGCCGATGCCTTATACTGTGTCCGCGAGAGGTTTTCCGGGAGCACATCGTGGCAACTCGTGACGAGACCCAGCATCGAGACATGTTTCCTGATCCCGCGGACGACGTCGATTCCGATACGCCCTCCGCAGTGCTCGCGGGCGGCTGCTTCTGGTGCCTGGAAGCGGTGTTTCGCGAGGTTTCTGGTGTTACCTTTGTGACGCCCGGCTATTGCGGTGGCGACGGTCCGCAGTCGGCGACTTACGAGGCGGTATGCCGCGGAACGACCGGACATGCGGAAGCCGTACGGATCGATTTCGATCCCCACCAGATCCGCTATGGCGGGATCCTGAAGGTGTTCTTTTTCGCGGCGCATGACCCCACGCAGCTTAACCGGCAGGGGGCGGACCGCGGCACACAGTACCGCTCCGCGATCTTTTATGCCGACGAGGCGCAAAAGCAGATCGCCGAACGCTACATCCGGGCGATCGATGCGGCGCACGTGTTTTCCGGCCCGATCGTCACGCAACTGCTTCCATTGACGGCGTTTTACCCGGCCGAGGCATATCACCAGGACTACGCGGCGAAAAACCCGGATCATCCCTATATCCGGCACGTCTCGCTCCCCAAGGTTGAGAAACTGCGTCGGCATTTTGCGCCGCTGCTTGCAAAACCTGACCCGCGGAAAGCGACGTCATGACGGCAGTTACCGGCAAGGGGCACACGCGTTCCGCGACCGGCCATGACCTGACCCCGCTCACGTCCGACGAGAAGGCGCGACGCGCACGTGACCTCACGCCCGAGGAGCGCCGGGTTCTGCTCGATCATGGGACGGAGGTTCCGTTCTGCGGGGGGCTGCTCGTTGAGAAAGGCGTGGGCAACTATGTCTGCCGGCTGTGCGCGCTCCCGTTGTTTCATTCGGACCAGAAATTCGAATCAGGGACCGGCTGGCCAAGCTTCTTTGCACCGGTCGACCCCGCCCATGTCCGCGAGATCGTTGATACCAGTCATGGCATGACCCGCACCGAGATCCGCTGCCAGCGCTGCGACAGCCATCTCGGACACGTGTTTCCCGACGGCCCCCCTCCGACCGGGCTGCGCTATTGTCTCAACTCGGTTGCGCTGTCGTTTGTGCGCGAAACCGGCGGCTCCTGACGCGGAGAGATGAAAGAGGACATTCAGGCGCGGCGACCGGCACAAGGTGCGGACCGCCGTGAATCACGGTATTGCAAGCGTGGCGGGACGGGTGCATCGTGTGTGAAGCGCATCTCCGGCGGATTGTGCCGTCGGGCGCGACGGCCAGTCTGGACGGAGCACAGATGAACACCATTCGCACCTACTCTGTTGGACTCGGTTATGGCAGCGTTCTTGCCATGGTCATCTCGTATACGGACAACCACAGCGTACTCTGGGCCATCATCGACAGCTTACTGTCCTGGTTCTACGTGCTGTACCACCTGATCTTTCATTAGCAGCTCTTGCCAAGACGCTTGCGGGTAGTCCCGGCGATGGAAGCCCGGGAAGCGGACCACCGCTCGTTGCCTGACGGAATTGCGGCCCTGGCAGAAGCCAATTGAACACGCTCCGGCGGCTGCCGAGCCGTCTGCGGTCTCAGAGCGTGTTGTGGGGTTCAGGGTTCTGGCCGTCCCCGGCGTCGGTCATCTGGATCGCCTTGCTGTTGCCCCAGTGGGCCAGGTTGTCGACCTGGATGCCCACCCAGTAGAGCGCGCCGATGTCGTCGGCAGCGC
>JAJYDT010000007.1 GCA_021777335.1 Pseudomonadota bacterium
GCGAACAGGCTGTGCGTCGAACTTGGGCGTGTCGGTGGCGTCGGCTGATCGAGTCCTATTCGCTGCGTAGGACAAAAGACGGCAACCCCTGCTTCCTGCGGTAAAGCACATGATCGGCGAGGCGCGGTCTTGCCGTGTCGCCCGGGTCGAGACACAACTGCGACGCAAATTGGCTTCTCCCAGATGCGCGGGAGGAGTAATCCCGGCGCTTGAGCTTTATCTGTGGCCGGTGCGATGGTCGCGCTACCTCACCGTCGGTATGGTTTACCGGCCGCCGCGTGTATCTAGCGGTGGTGTGGATGCTCACCTCCCCGCCGGGCGGTTCGTCGAGTCAAGCGCTGTGCGATCTATTGAGCATCCCGGCCCGCACGCTCAAGCGCTGGCGGATGTGGTGGCAAAATGTGCCGTTCACCCGGGCCGGTGGGACCGCGCCGTTCGGCATCAACCATAACGGGGTAATCGTGGGGGTGGTATTCGGATGCCTCGGGAATGGAGCAAGGCTTCGTTACCACCCCGGTCCCCGAACCCTCCATGCTGTTACCGATGGGCGTAGGTCTTGCCCTGCTCGGACTCAAGCGTCGGCGCACACGGCGTAACGGCATCCTAG
The DNA here is from genome assembly GCA_021777335.1 of Pseudomonadota bacterium. GTDB lineage: Bacteria > Pseudomonadota > Gammaproteobacteria > Acidiferrobacterales > Acidiferrobacteraceae > JAJYDT01. The sequence goes on from JAJYDT010000007.1 coordinate 608, forward strand.
TCGGACGGGACCAATCTACCGCTTGAAGGAGAGACAGCCATGTCACGGCGATATCATTCAATGAGAGTAGGGGCATCCCTTGGACGTATAGGGGACCACCAGTTCACGAAAGGGCGTGGGAAGCGACGTGTGGGTCTGGAAACGGCTGCTCGATGCGATCATGTCACGGATGAACCGGGACCGTAATCCGCAGGAGTTCGTCGTGCTTGCGGGTCGTGCGGCCGAGTGGTACGCGGAACCCTATTCCGCCGGGGACATGGCGTACTGGGTAGCCTCCGAGCGCGAACGTCTGCATCAGCGCGATGTTGTTGAAAAAGTCGTTAAAACTGGCCTTGGCGCAGCCCGCTCCCTCCCTCCGGGAACCACGACCATTGCCGTACCGCATGATTGTGATGAGACAGTCAGATAATGGGGCACTAATGGAAAATCCGGGATAAATTTTTTGAACCGTCCGCCGTAACCCCGCGCACCCCGCAGGCTTCCGGCAATGCCGAGCACAAGGCGTCTCTGCCACAGTCGGGAAAGTCACACCTATTAGGACACTTAGTATGGTCAGCAAGACAGGTCGGGGCGGGAAGAGAACCGTGTACCCAATCTGTAATCTAGGACAGGTTAGACTGTCTCGGTCGCCTGGGCAATGTGAAGGCGTTCATCGTAAATAACTCTGGCGGGAGGAGTCAACACATGAACCATCCGTTCTTTGGGGGGCCTGTCGGGTGCGATCAACATGTGCTTAGTGGCTTCGGGCTTGTCGCGGCGCTCCTGAGGTCCACGGCGCACGCCACCACATATGGCTACACATCCTTCAACATGCCAGGCGCGTACGGCACCCGGGTCCCTGAAACCCTCCATGCTGTTACAGATGGGCACAGGTCTTGCCCTGCTCGGACTCAATCGCCGCGCACACCCCGGGCGACGGCGCGCGCAACATAACAGTTCGCGGTCAGATGAGATCCAACCTACCGCTTGAAGGAGAGACGGCCATGCCAAAGCGATATCATGCAATGAGGGCAGCGGCATCCGCTGGAACAGAGGACTGTCCGTTCATGGAGAGTCGCGGGATCGGATCGCGCGGCCCCATCGTCCTTGCCGTTCTGGCCATGATGATCGTGGCCTGGTCGATACCGTGCTATGCGACAACCGACCCGGATCTTGCATACGTCGAGAACGACATCCAGTCGCCGCCCACGATGTATTCCTACGGCTCATGGGCTGCGAGCAGCGTGTCCCCGTGCTTCGGGAGCAGCTGTCAGAGCAGCAATGGCAATCCCTTCCAAAACCCGTCGAACGTTTCCTCACTTGTCGGCGGCCTCGGTTCCGCTTCGGCCAGTGCGGATTTATCGACCGGTATCCTGCAGGCCTACGCTCAGGAGGATGGCACGACTGGTTCGAGCGCGGCCGCAGGTGCCGTATTCTGGGACACCCTGACGTTCTCCGGAGTGACGGGTACCAATACCACGGGGGCGCTCGTCTTCACGGTTCCCGGAAGTTTCACCGATGTCGGATACGGCGGCGCCTGCGCTGCGGTGCAGGTGGGCGGGTACGCCCAATGTAACCCGTTCACCGCCCCGGTTCTGAACGCGAGTTCCCCGTCGGAGACCCTCAGAATCCCGTTCACGCTTTCGAACGGCTCGCCCACCGAGATTGTGGCAGCGCTCTATGGCACAGCCTATAACAGCTTCAACATTGCGACCGCCGATCTGAAGGATCCACCGCAGGTGTCGCTACTGCTCCCCACCGGTGTCACGTATACCTCGGCATCGGGTGTGTTCCTGAGCAATACCACCCCGGTGCCGGAACCGGCCACGTGGGTAACGATGGCGTGCGGGCTCGCGCTGCTCGGACTACGCGCATTGCGCGGCCGGAACGCTCGGACGAGGCGCCGCGCACCCTGATTCTGCGGCGTCGGGTGCTGGTTCATATCAGCGGGTGGTGATGCGACGTTTTCCGTGGTCTCGCCGCAGGCATCTATTCGGGAGATGCGCATGCTCGATGCGTGCTAAAAATACCCGCATCTCCTTGGCTTCCGGGACGTCGCCCTTGGCTTGGGCCGCCGATGCCCTCCGCGCGCTCATCGCGCGGTTGCGGCCAGTACCCCTGAGAGGGCCTCACAAGCCAGCAGGGTGGCTCTCGCGGACCAAGCCGGGAACGCAGCGGCTTTATGGACTGATACACCGCTCATGAACTGCGCCCCACCGGCGGCCCGAGCCGCTGGAGCACGGCTTCGCGGAACCGGTTGCGCAGGTCATCTGCATCCAACGGGAGCGGGACATATTCGGCTGCTGGATTTTGGTCGATAGTGCCCGTAGCACTTACGTGAGCCATATCCCGAACCAGGATGATGCGCGTCACGGTCGGATAAATCCCCCGGACCTGACGCATGAATTCCTCGCCAGAGGTTTCGAAGACCTCCTGACCTGCGATAATCATTGCCACGTCATTTACCGCCAGCGCCTCGAAGGCCTTCTCTGTGCTCTCGACGGCAATGATCCGGTACGCGTTCATGTCCAACACCGATTCAAGCACGGCCACGATGTCGGGTTCATTATTCACGACCAGAATTGTTGCTGACTCACCGCGCGGCGCAGGCTTTGGGAGCGGGTAACACCCTCCTGCACGGAGCAATTCGTAGAACTCCGGGGCCGGGACCGGCCTGCTGAAAAAGTAACCTTGGATCTCGTCGCAACCCTCAGCCGCCAACAACCGTAACTGCCCTTCCGTCTCGACGCCCTCTGCAATTACCCGCATACCCAGACCATGCGCAAGCGCCACCACCGAGCGCGCAATCACAAAGCTGTCCGCATCACCCGTCATCCCCCGCACAAAGGACTGGTCGATCTTGAGCACGTCCACCGGGAATTCCTGCAGGTAGCCGAGCGAAGAGTAGCCGGTTCCAAAATCGTCAATGGACAATCCGATACCTGCGGATTTGAGCGCACGCAGAACCTTTAGTGTCCGATCGGCATGATCCACATAGGCACTTTCGGTAATCTCCAATTCCAGGTTTCTTGGATCAATCTCCGTTTGGACAATGATCTCGTGAACACGTCCCGCCAGGCCCTCATCCTGAAACTGACGCGCGGAAACGTTGACTGCCATGTTCACGGCTACCCCGGTCGCCTTCCGCCATTCAACCTGTTGCATACAGGCCGTACGCAGCACCCAGTCCCCAACCGCAATAATGAGACCTGTATCCTCGAGAACGGGTACAAACGCCGCCGGGGATACCAAACCCTTCTCCGGGTGCCGCCAGCGCAACAGGGCCTCGGCACCCACGATTCTCCCATGGGCCAATTCCACCTGAGGCTGGTAGTGCAGCGTAAATTCATCGCGTTCGATGGCTTGGCGCAGGGCCTGCTCAAGCTCATGGCGTTCGCGGGTCCTGATATTCATTTCCGGGGCATAGAAACGGATCTGCTCCTGCCCCGCCGCCGGTATCGAATGCAGCGCGAGTTCGCCGTGGGCCAATAGCGCCTCCGGATCGTCACCATCCTCCGGACCAAGCGCGATCCCGACTCGGGCGTCCAGCACAATAGTCTCCGTCTCTATGGCCACAGGACCCCTGATGGCCTCCAGTATGCGCTGCGCGATGATTTCAGCCTGGTGCGGCTGCTTGATATCGGCCAAGAGCAGGGCAAACGTATCGCCACCCAAGCGGGCGACGGTTTCTGTACCGAAGCGGGCTACCGTGTCGCTCGTTCGAACCGCGCGGGTGAGCCGCGCGCCGATCTCGCGCAGCGCCAAGTCTCCAGCGTGCCGGCCCAGGGTATCGGAGATTTTGCGCAACTCAACCATCTCGACCACGAGGACCGCGGTGCGTGCACCGGAGCGCTGCGCCCTGGCAAGTATCTGCCCCAGACGGTCATGGAATAGTGCCCGGTTGGCAAGCCCTGTGAGCGGATCGTAATAGGCGAGATAGCGAAGCTGACGTTCCTGATCGATATACTCGAGGCCGAGCCCAGTGTCCGCGGCGAGTTCTTCCAGCAGCCGGAGTTCCTCTGAGTCGAAAAATCCTGGCTCGGCGGCGTATAACGCCAACCCACCGATCACGTGCTGTTGAATCTGAAGTGGAAAGGCCGCCGCAGACCGCAAGCCACATGCACGCGCAGACTCGCGCCATGGCACCATACGGGGATCATGCTCGATATCGTTGCACACCATATACTTGCCGGAACGCAGTGCGATACCGATTGGACCGCGCCCCTCCGGAAGCTCCTCCCGCACCGAAATTCTGATCTTCTTGATATAGTCCTGACCCGGCCCGGCCCAGGCCTTCGGAATTACCTCCCCGCTTTCCGGATCCACCATTCCAATCCACGCAAGACGAAACCTTCCCTGATCAACCGCGATGCGGCAAACTTCTGCCAACAGCGCGTGACGCTCGCGAATCCGCAGGAGTGCGCTGTTTATGCCGCTCAGTACCCGGTAGACCCGATTAAGACGCCCGACCCGCTGGTTTTTATCCAGGATTTCCGCCGTACGCTGCTCGAGCGTGCCGGCCATCTCGTCGAAGTCAGCGGCAAGCTGGCCGAGCTCGCTGGTACCGCCGGGGATATGGGTACGGGCCGTTAGATCTCCAGCAGCCAGACGTCGGGTTGCGGAGAGCAATACACGAACCGGGCGCATCACGAAAATGGTCCCACCCAACCAGGCCAGGATGAATACCAATGCCGTAGTCAATATCAGGATGAAGAGTTCGCGAAGAGTCGCCTGATAGACGCCTGCGTAAGCGACCCTGGTGGGGATCCCCATTATGACGTATAAGTCGTGGGCACTGCCCAGGTGGCGGACCCGCGAAAAGGCATCGAGCCAGGACCGACCATCCAGGCCGCGCGTTTCCACGACTCCGGCTCCTGCAGCAGACTGGAGCCTATGCCCGAGTCGCGAATTAGCCAGCGATTTCCCGAGCCACCGTCGCCCATGCGGGTAGCGGAAAAGCACCTCATAGCTTGGATCAAGAACGGTCAGGGTTGCGCCGGCAGACAGGCGGTAGTTATCGGATAATGCGTTGAGCCAGTGAAGCTTCAACGCCGCGATCAGCAATGCCGTAACCCGACCTCGGGGATCCCGCAGCGGGTAAGCGCCGACCACAACGGGTTGTCCGGTCATCTGACCGATTTGATAGTTACCCAACGAAAACTGGCGCGACTGGAAAGCGCGCTGAAAGAACGCTTCTCGCGCGGGGTCTACCGGATGCGGGAACTCCACGGCGCTGCACAGCACACGAGCGTTCGGCGCGATCAGGGCGAAATTGGCATATTGGGGGCTGTGGGCGAGGATCCCTGCGAGGAGCAGATGGCAGCGAGTCGCATTTCCCGAACGGACCTGCGGCAAGTGGGCAAGCACCATCAGTAGCCGCTGTGTTTCGCGAATCCGTTGCGCTTCGCGACGACCGATCTGTTGCGCCACCTGCATGGCTCGGTCTTGTGCGGTGGCCCTGGCTTCGGCCCGTTCCCGTCGCGCCGAGTAGCCGATAACCCCGAGTGCAGGCAGGACCGCTAGCCCCACCAACAGGAGCAGGCGTGCGCGCAGTCCCCAAAGGGGACGACGTGGCACTGCCCGACCCGCCGGGGAGGTTCCGCTCCCAGATTGGGCCGGGGGTAACGCTTTGCTATCATCACTGGCCTTCCTGCCACCACCGGACTCGGTATGCGGTGCCCTCACCGGGATCTCCCCTCTCGCTAAACAGTGTTACCGGCTGGGGTTAGCGAACATCTCATCGCTCCACGATCAGCAACAAGTTTATATGGCCCATTGATAACTGTAGTTCCATTTTTGGCATTCCGCATGGGATCCAACATTTCAAATCAGCAGGCATTGTGTCGACCCCGACGGGCAAGATCGTTAGTCTCGAAACACATGGCAGCACCATTACAAAAAGCCGGCGCGAGGCCCAGGCGCTGCACCAACCGCCAGTCCAGCGCGCATAACAGACAGCCGATCTGGCTACGGGTACTGACCAAACACGTCCAGGGTACACTGCGTATACCGAATCCGCGGACAGGCTGGCGCTAACGGCACCGACATAGGCGAGATCGAGGTTCAGATCGCGTTCCCCCGTGCACGGTAAGACCCAGGCCGAAGAGCGCTGCCGCCCGGTCGGGGGTGACACCCTCCACCGTGAAAATCTCACCCAGGATTCCTGGTGTCGCTAAGATCCGCGTGGCATAGTGCCCCGCCATATCCCGTCATGTCGCCTGGCAAATGGTCCGCGGTATGGCCACAGCGAGGAACACAGACGCCCGACACGCCTCTTCGGCTTCTGCGCGCGGCCGGTGAGCGAAGGCAAAGCGAATGGAAAATCCCCAGGTGATAGCAATCGAATACGCTGTCTCCGGAAGTCCTATGCGATCGCGCAAGCGGTGCGTTTCCACAACAGATTGCTTACCTATAGCCTTTCGTTCTGAAATGCCTCCTGAGTTTCGTTGGTCGTGAAGATCAAGTGTTCGGGAAAACAGATCACCGAGGTAATCATAACCACGGGTAACGCGGCGCCTATCCTGTGGCATCATCTGGTTAGCGCAAGACGGGGATCTCGGAAGGGAGGAGACCGGTTGGATATCGAAGGCGTTCGCAAATTTACGCTTGACTGGCAAGACCAGCCAGCGCGGGTCGTGCCGGAAATGGGGCACCTCAATTATTGGCGCGCTATTTTTCGCACCCAAGGTCTGGTGGGTGCTGATCGCGCTCGTTACGGGGGTATCGGTTTTGGCAACCTCAGTTGTCGTAGCGGAACGGGTTTTCTCATTACCGGTAGCCAGACTGGCGCGCTCGATACGCTCGACCCGATCCACTTCTGCCTCGTCACAACCTGGGATATCGCGGGCAACCACCTCCAGGCCTGCGGTCCGACTGCCCCCTCATCGGAGGCCTTGAGCCACGCCGCCTGCTATGACAGTCACCCAGAAATCAACTGGGTATTTCATATCCACAGCCCCGGCCTCTGGCATGCCGCCCCCCGGCTAAAACTCCCCACGACGAGAGCCGATATCGCCTACGGTACCCCGGCCATGGCAGAGGCTGTGGCACAACTGCTCCATGGCAATCTGACGCTACCTTGTCTCGTACACATGGGTGGACACGAAGACGGCCTGATCGCCACCGGTTCCAGCGCTGAGGATACCGGGAATATCGTGGAGCGCTATCTTGCCGTCATTGGTGGAAGTTAATTCGAACATGTGTCCTTATAATCAGGCCATATTCTCTGGCGGAGACCACGCACCACTTTAATCGTAATGCCAAAACAGGCCACACGGCCGTAGGCCACGGACCACGCGAGACTGCCGAGCTGCCTCCTGAGGGCGCGCGATGAACCCTGATGTGGTTAGACGGCGGGGGTAACTCACCGCACTGGATTGGCGCCCTTAGATGCCAGGAATTACAATGACCATCCGCCTGTATTCATCCCTAACATCCATCAGTGAGTTTATAAGACAATGAAAACTGAATCTTATGAGTACCGCGACCAGTCTTCCGTACTGGAAGGATATATTGCTTGGGACGACGAGCGCAGTGGTCGCCGCGCCGGTGTTCTTGTATTTCATGAATGGATGGGTATCACCGACCACGAGCGCCGGGCTTGCAATGACCTGGCCAATGTCGGATATCTCGCACTGGCTGGCGATATCTATGGAAAAGGGGATCGGCCTACAGGGCAAAATCAGGCGGCACAGTACGCCGATCGATATCGCACGGGTGACCGGGCGCTGATGCGGCGGCGGGCTCAGGCAGCACTGGCTGCCTTGCGCGCCCATCCTTTATGCGACTCCACGCGGATCGCAGCCATTGGGTTTTGTTTTGGCGGCACGGTCGCCCTGGAACTTGCCCGAAGCGGGGCAGATCTCAAGGGTGTTGCAACCTTTCATGCGGGACTTGGTACACCCCGGCCAGCATCCTCAGCGGGCGTCATAAAGGCTAAGATTCTCGCCTTACATGGAGCAGATGATCCTTATGTTCCGCCACCTGAGGTCATGGCCTTTCAGGATGAGATGCGCAAAAGTGGCGCCGATTGGCAGTTTGTTCAGCAGGGGGGTGCCGTTCACAGCTATACCAATGAAGCGGCGGGAAACGATCCAGGGAAAGGTTTTGCCTACAACGAGCGCGCTGCGCGGCGTAGCTGGCGGATGATGCTCACATTCTTTGACGAAATCCTGTCTTAGTCGGGGTTTATATTCGGGCAAGCGTTGGTGATCGGATAAGGCGCCGGGATTACAGAGAAGGGCACGCAACCCCGAGAGCTCATGGACATCCATTTCCACGGATCCAGGGTAGCTACAGCGACCCATGCGGGGCTGATGACTTACGTGGCTGCGACTATCGGATGGGGTCAAGCACCGGTGGGAACACTTTTTGCGCGCGCAGACATCCGGGCCTGCCACAAACACCGGAAGAAGGCACCTATAAACTCCGGGCATGATCAGCCGGGATGGACAACTTGCCGACCACCGCTCCGCAGACCTGCAGCGCCGACCCAAATCTGGACCAGCAACCTCACCTATGGTGTGCCTCGCGATCAACGCGCCCCGCCGAGGAGCTGCGACTCCATCTGCGCTTTGCGCACAGTACCCGGCTTCGCTGACCCAAGTGCCGCAATTCCAGCGTTTCGGTGTTCCTCCTCACCAGGGCAAGAGTTTCCGCATGGAGTTTCCGCCTGTCGAGAGGCCACGAGCTGCCACTGGGCGCTGAAATCTCTCGCTGCAGTGCAGCTGCTCATACAGGCTCTTGCATGGTCCCATATCAGTCTCGCGCTCGGACGCTTTTAACATGCTGGTGTGGCGCTCTGCGCCCACCATCATGAATTCTCGTGTGTCGCTTATACGACAGAGCTGCGCGGAGAGTCAGGCGTCCGCATGCTCCGGATTGCCGTTTCCTCCTGCTACAATTGCCTCGGGCACCTGCATGCAGGCCCGAACGAGCCCTACCCGGGGCAGCAACTAACCAATCCGGAGACTGCCATGCCATCCGCAGCACCATCAGCCCTGGAATTTGCCTGTCGCATGCCCAAGGCGGAACTACACGTACATATTGAAGGGACACTCGAGCCACAGCTCGCCTTCGCGCTCGCGCGCCGCAACGGCATCACCCTGCCCTACGCGGACGAAGATGCGCTCCGCGCCGCCTACCACTTCGCCGACCTGCAGTCGTTCCTTGATTTATACTACAGTTGCGCCAGCGTACTGCGCACCGCCGATGATTTTACTGACCTGATGCTCGCGTACCTGAAACGTGCGAAAGCGGATCAGGTCGTGCATACGGAGATTTTCTTTGACCCGCAGACGCATACTGCGCGGGGCGTACCGATGGGCACTGTCATTGAAGGCCTCATTGCCGGCATTAAGGAAGGCCGCCTGCGACTCGGTATCAGTGCAAAATTGATCCTCTGTTTCCTGCGGCACCTTAGTGAGGGGGAGGCGTTCGATACACTCACCGAGGCCGAGCCGTTCCTCGACTATATCGATGGCTTTGGCCTTGATTCATCGGAGCGCGGGCACCCACCGAAAAAATTCGCGAGCGTCTTCGAGAAGTGCCGCGCACTCGGTAAACCCGTGGTTGCGCACGCAGGGGAAGAGGGTCCGCCCTGCTACATCACTGAAGCGCTCGATATCCTGAAAGCATGCCGCATCGATCATGGCGTGCGCGCGGTTGAGGACAGCGCGCTCCTCGAAAGACTCGTGCGCGAGCAAGTGCCGCTTACCGTGTGCCCACTATCGAACGTGCGGCTTTGCGTCTATCCCGACATGCGCACACATTCGCTGCCACAATTGCTCGCCGCAGGCGCGATGGTCACCATCAATAGCGATGATCCTGCATATTTCGGCGGCTACATGAATGACAACATTCGTGCGGTCCAGGCCGCGTTTTGTCTCGACGAACAGACCTGGAGACGGGTTGGCCGCAACAGCATCGAGGCAAGCTGGGCGAGCACCGAGGAGAAGGCCGTCTGGCTCGCGCAGCTCGATCCTGTAGGCTGATTTCCGCCTTATATCACCGTGCCCTGTCGGGGAAATGGCGAGGAGAAGAAAACCGTAAAGAACCTTATCGAATGGTTGTTGTTCAGCCGGGGAGACGCTGATGACAACACACAAAAACAGCAGCATACGCGATTACACACAGACCCCCTTGGGAAGGGTAGGCGCCTAGAAGGTACTCGCCACCAGGACACCCGATCTTACCCAGATTGACCCTCCGGTCCGCTCCGACTCACCTCCCGGAAGACCGCTTTTCAGGAATATCAAAATCCGGATCTGGGGCAAAACGATCTCGCCGGCATGCGGGGCATCTGACCCGAGACAATCCCTGCTGCATTTTTCGGCGCTGCGATCCGACATCGCCAGACTGATCGACCGCCGGTCAATCGGGAATCGGTACGGTGCCCGGAACAGGCGCCGCAGTCACAGACTTTCGACACCAAGGCGCGGGTGACACGACAAGCAAGGCATCACTTGTTTCGCACGCCATCGTTACACGGGAAATCGCGACAGGGACGATTATTTTGAGATTACCCTGAAGGGCCGCGCGTCCGAGACCGTACGCGGACGCAGACCACCGCGTCACTTCTTGACATATATCCTGCCAATCATACCCGCCGCGAAGTGTCCTGGCTCATGGCAGGCATATTCCACCACACCGGGCGTATCGGAGAATTTCCAGATCAGGCTCTTGGTCTGACCCGGTGCAAGACTGATGCCGTTGGGGTCATGCATTGGCATGCCGGGCATTGCATGCATCTCCTGTTCATGCTCCAACTGTTCCTGCTTGTCGCCGATCACGAACTCATGCCGAATCCTGCCCACATCGGTGACTATGAAACGCACTGTTTCGCCCGGACGCACATGCACGGTAGACGGATTGAACCGCATGCTGTCCAGAGCGGCAATATGGATGGTCTTCTGGACTTGGCCGGCACTCCCTGGCTGGCCGAAGCTAAATCTGACCCGATGCCGGGACGGTTGCGCGCCGCGCTCCACAGCAGACATAGCTGGCGTGCCCTGGGCCAGCGCCGAGGATACCGGCAGGGTGAACAGAACAGCGCTCAGGACAATTGGCAACAACGTGTTCATCCATTTCTCCTCATATCGTCTCCCGGGGTGCGTATAAATGGATTCGATTGGTTACTGTTGTCAACGCGGAAACCTCTGGCTCCGGTGCGCAGGTGGCACATTATTCACAAGTCAGCCATGTCGGCAATACCCAGGTGCCTCAAGAACGGAGATACGAGCCTCCGTCGTTTGCCGGCTCGGCGGTCTGCAGGATCCAGGACGTGCGCTGCGCGTACCCCGCCCTTTGCAGCGGTCTGTGGCCGGGACCCGTGCAGCGGGGGGGCATGGTGAACCCGGCACACGCGGAGGTCTGGGGCTTGCTGGCAGGAGAGAGCGTACCGTGTCGCCAGCCCGGGGCGGGGCCATCGGGGGTTTCGTCAGCTACCATGCAGGACGCGGACCGCGGGGGCGGCCCCTTGGGTGCAAAGAACGCACGAGTGCCACTTGAGTGCCCGAAAAAATCCATAGCCAGAGGGGCCTTGGGGCACACGTTTTTTTGTGTCCCGTGAGATTGTTCTCCCGGATTGACCTCCACATCTGATGCGTGCTAAAAGGCGCCACCTGCGAGCAACCTCGCGAACCCGGGAGATCGCTGAACGTTTAATGGACAGCGACAGTAATCCTAAACAATTCGCCTAAAGGCACGTTGCGCTCACGCTTTCTTGATGAGCCCGCCTGCCGAAGGCCAGGCGGGGGCACCACCTGCATCCGGTAACCTCCCCTAAACAGTTATGTGAATGGCGATGTCTGGGCCTGAGCGGGCCTGTAGGGGGTCCCTGTGTCCTGGATTAGCGAACTGCGGGTTGATCGCGCTGTGTATTGGAGGTTTCATGACCATTCAAGTTGAGGAAGGGGTGCATTCGCCCCTCCCTTCGGGCCAAGACGAACTCAACTTAAATGAGCTGCCGGCCTCAATTAGAGAGCGATTACGGGATCGGCTCTATATCTCGCGGTTACGCCAGAGACCTCAAACACCGTGGAACCGCTTGGTGCTGGCATTCGCTCTTATTGGCCCCGGTGTTCTGGTCATGCTCGGTGACAACGACGCGGGCGGGGTCATCACGTATATCCAGACCGGTGCAAGCTACGGATTCGGTGTTTTCATTCCACTGATATTCGTACTGGGCGGGATCGCCTACGTGGTTCAGGAAATGACTGTCCGACTGGGCGCTGTGACCCGTCGGGGCCACGCGGAACTGATCTGGAAGCGCTATGGCCCGTACTGGGGCGCCTTCTCTCTCGTCGACCTTGTGGTCGCAAATTTTCTGACGCTGATCACGGAATTCATCGGAATCCGGGTCGCAGCCGAGGCTTTTGGCATTCCGCCAGCATTGGCGGTCGCGTCGGCGGTGGCGTTTATTGCCGGGACCCTGATTTTCTTGCGTTACTGGACTTGGGAGCGTATCGCTCTGGGCGTGGCTCTGGTCAACCTCGTTTTTGTGCCGATTGCAATCATGGCACACCCCGACTGGCGGGCAGTAGCCGCTTCGTTCGTGCACTGGCGGGTACCGAATTTCATGTCGGCATCTTTCCTGATCCTGGTTTCAGCCAATATTGGTACCACGATTGCTCCATGGCAGCTATTTTTCCAGCAATCCAGTGTCGTTGACAAGGGTCTTACACTAAAGGATATCCCTGCCGGCCGCCGGGATACCGCTCTCGGTGTGATTGGCATGATGGCGGTGGCATTGGCGATTATTGTTCTCGCCGCACAGTACATTCACGGTCTGCCGGGCGCCGATAACTTTCAGATCGCGCAGGTGTTAAGCACGCTGCACCATCGGCTCGGCGGCGCGATCGCCACGCTCTTCGCGGTCGGGCTGATGGAGGCAGGGCTCATCGCTGCCATCGTGATCACTGCCAGCACATCCTGGGCCGTGGGCGAAGCGCTCGATCTGCCACGTTCCATCAATGAGCCACCGAAGCAGGCGCTGACGTTTTATCTGCCTGGGATCATCGCTACGGCCTTTGCTGGCGCGATCGTCTTGCTCCCGCATGTACCACTTGGGTTCCTTAATCTGACGGTTCAGGTTGTCGCAACGGTGTTCATGCCTGCTGCCATGCTGTTCCTTCTCATGCTTCTGAACGACCAGGAACTGATGGGCACATACGTGAACTCACGGCGGCGCAACGTGCTATCAATCGCAATCATGATGGTTCTGATCATCTGCAACGTCCTGTACGCGACGGCAACCATTTTCCCGCACGCGTTGTGAGGTGATTTGTGAATCTGGACCACTATGACCGAAAAGAGATAGAACGCCTCCTTCGCGACGAAGGCTGGGACCATCCGCCCGCGGAGGTGAGGAGGATATTGCCATCCGGATGGTATCGAGCCGCTTTCTGGGCGCTGCGTGCCTATATCATTGTCATGGTTGTGGTAGTGGCGATCGGATTTGCGCGTGGGGCCCATTAGCGGCGCCGGCTGCAGTCGTTTCGGTGTTACATGATGCTGGCAGATTGCATCAGGATACGCGGAAAAATGGCATCACCCGTCTGGCATTATGCTAGGATGGTGCTCTACCCCGTTCGGGTGGCCTCGTTCGCAATCTTACAGCCGGCCGGATGCCATGCGTCCAAGGCCGCACGCCCGTTCACGCGGAAACGGCGGGTGGCAAGCGGAGCCAACCAGTTTCAGCAGACAGAACGGTTCTGCCAGATCGGGTGACGGATGATAGGTATGATGCATCTAGACACCCTCAATCTCTGGAATCCACGCGCTGGAATTGATTTTGGCGCAGCATTGCTCACCGCTTTTGTGCTCGGCATGATTCACGGGATTACCCCCGATGAACATACTTGGCCCATCACGTTCAGTTATTCCATAGGCAGCTACAGTACGCGGGGCGGGATGCGTGCCGGGCTGCTGTTTTCGCTTGCCTTTACTCTGCAACGGGCGATTGCGAGTGAAATCGCATATGTCGGCATCACTGCCTTCGACCGGCTGGTAAATGCCCCGCGGTTCAATTTTTATGTCTATCTGGTGGTTGGCACAGTCATGTTTGTATCAGGCTATTATGTGCTGCGACGCGGCAGCATCCTTCATCTTTTCCACCGCCACCCGATCAGCTATCCCGCCAAGGTCGCGGAACCGCGTCCCGCGCCTGCCTATATGCCGCTCGTTCACGGTTTCATCGCCGGCTGGGGGAGTGGAGCGTTTGCCCTCATTGTCTACACGGTCCTCGCCCCTGCCATGCCGAGCGCCACCTGGGGTTTCATGCCAGGCCTGCTATTCGGGGTGGGGACCATGGTGACACAAATCCTTTTCGGGGCACTGTTTGGCGCCTGGATGGCTCGTCGGCATCTGCCAGAGGAAGTCCGGACCTATGTCGCCCGTATGGTCGCGGGACGCACACTGACGTGGAGCGGTCTTTCCTTTGTTTTGATCGCCCTGCTTGGGCTGCTGGACCCGGGAATCGGCGTACTGCAGATCAGCACCGGGATCCGCGTGCACAATCTGGCCCATCTCGGCATCGGTTTTTTTCTGTCTGTGATTATCCTGTGTATCGTGGCCATCTACGCATTTATCCGCTCGCTTCACGAGGCGAGGATGTGGCAAGATCGCCTTACGCGTCCCATGAATCACTGAAAGACTCATAGAGCGAGCCAATCGCTTTGTGCGGTGTCTGGTGTGGATCGCCTGTGCTTCACGCTGCACGGAGCGTCACCTGATAGCCGTTACTGTGCCACTTCGGCGGGCCCCTGCACGCGATCGCCCGCCAGGCCGTGTATGATGTCACCGTGCCTGATGAAAGACCGTGGTCAGACGTGTATCGCTGCGTTGAAAAATGGGATGATTTGCCCCGGACCCGGAGTAGCCGGCACGTTGTTTCCAGGCAAAACCGACGAGACGATCCTCAGGGGCAACGTGCCGTCTTGGACCTGCCATGCCGGGGACGATAGGGGAATGTTTCAGAGAACAGGCCCGTGCCGGGCCCGTTGTGTTCGGCCGTGACCGGGAGAGAATCCATATGGCGACGTATTCAGTAAGCGTCCTGGGTCACGAGCAGGTCGCGGAGGGTACCATGGCGTTCCGCTTTGAGAGGCCGGCGGGATTCACTTACAAGCCTGGTCAGGCGGTCGACATCGCGCTCATGGATCCTGCAACGGGTGCGAAGGGTCAGCACCGCGTACTCTCGCTCGTCAGTGCCCCCTGCGAAAACGAGTTGATCGTGGCCACGCGCATGCGTGACAGCCCCTTCAAAAACGGGCTCAAGGCAACTGCAGCAGGTGACAACGTGCAGCTTGAGGGGCCTTTTGGATCACTCACGCTTCACGCCAACCGCGCGCGACCCGCCGTATTTGTCGCTGGCGGTATTGGGATTACGCCATTCATGAGTATCCTGAGGCAGGCGGCGAAGGATTGTCCAGACCAGCATTTGTTCCTGATCTATGCCAATCGGCGGCCCGAGGATGCCGCGTTTCTGTCCGAGCTGAAGGATCTTGAGAAAGAGAATAAATATTTTCATCTGGTTGCAACGATGACCGGTATGCACAAATCCGCCAGCGCATGGAGTGGTGACCGGGGCCGCATTGATGAAGCGCTTCTGAAAAGAGTAGCCGGTGATCTTCTGGCGCCGATCTACTATGTGGCCGGACCGCCGGCGATGGTCAACGGGATTCGGCAGTCACTGAGTAGCATGAAGGTCAGTGACGACGATATTCGCAGCGAAGACTTTTTTGGTTACTGATGCCAATAGAGCAAATGTTCTCTGGGCATGTCGGCAAGTACCGGTACGAAACGCCGTCACTGCGGGAGCACCGTGCCATGGTCCCCACTGGTAAGGAACACCCACAGTGAGATCACGAGCCACGTTCGGGCGGGTGAAGAGTGCGGCAATGAGCAGAAGTTTGTAATAAGCCAAGCCTGCCCGGCGCAGACGCGGAAGCGCTTGTCCGCCGGACGATGCCTAGGCGTTGCGAATTTTATGTTGCATCAGGCCGAGCATATGTCACTGACAGCCTGGGCCAGACCCGGGTGAGACGGCAGCGCTGCTGTTACACGGTTCCCGTCGGCATATTTACAGGACCGATGAGGAACAGGTCTGGCGTCGCCTAGGAGCGGCGGAGCAATACGTACACTGCGCCGGTTCCCCCGTGGGCGGAACGTGCCGACGAGAAGGCTATTACCTCATTCTTCTGTCGCAGCCAGGCATTGACCTTGGTCTTGAGCACGGGTACCTTGCCCGCTGAGCTCAACCCCTTCCCATGGATGATGCGCACACAGCGCTTGCCATGTTCACATGCCTCGCGCAGAAACTCATCGACCAGCTCCCGTGCTTCGGACACAATGAGTCCGTGAAGGTCAAGGTCCGCTTCAATGGCGTAATGGCCGCGCCGGAACTTGCGCCATGCCACCTGCTGCAGGCCAGGCCGCATGAACGAAAGCTCCTCGCCGGTTTCGATCTCTTCGGATTCGGCGTCATCTGACAGCAGACTGCGCAATACCGCCTTCTCATCAAGGCGGGATTGTACGGGCACGGGCGGGCGCCGCTGACGGAATGGGCCGATCTTGTCCTGCTTGATCGGTTTGGCGCCACATGCCGCTTTTCCGAAAAGATCCCGATCCTTCTCGTTCATGGCGTACCTCACTGTCTGCGGTTGCTGCTCCGGGGGCACCGGATCTCGTTATGTCAGGGACATCAGGTACCGCTCGGCATCCAGCGCCGCCATGCAGCCGGTCCCGGCAGAGGTGACCGCCTGGCGGTAGACATGGTCCTGAACATCGCCGGCAGCAAACACCCCGGGAATATTTGTGGTCGTCGCATTGCCCAAAGTGCCACCCTTGGTCTTAATATAGCCATTCTGCATATCGAGCTGTCCGGAAAACACCGAGGTATTTGGGGCATGACCAATGGCGATAAAGACCCCGTCGAGTGCGAGGTCACGGGCATGGCCCTGCGAGTGTACCCTTAGGCCAGTCACGGTTTTTGCGTTGCCGAGGATCTCATCGACCTCGTGATTCCACAGGATCTCGACGTTGCCTGCGGGTTTTTGTTTCGCCAGCAACTGGTCGATCAGGATCGCCTCCGCACGAAACCGGTCACGGCGATGCACGATCGTGACATCTGACGCAATCTGTGACAGGTATAATGCTTCTTCGACGGCGGTATTGCCTCCACCAATCACGGCGACTCGCTGCCCTTTAAAGAAGAATCCGTCACAGGTGGCACACCCGGACACGCCTTTGCCCCGGTATGCCTGCTCTGAGGGTATGCCAAGATATTTGGCGGACGCGCCGGTCGCAATGATCAGGGCATCGCAGGTATACGCTCCTGCGTCGCCTTCGAGCAGGAATGGGCGCTGCTGCAACCGCGCGCTGTGGATGTGGTCGAACACGACGTCGGTCTGGAATCGCTGGGCGTGACGCAGCATGCGCTCCATAAGGTTGGGCCCGAGGAGCCCCTCGACGTCGCCTGGCCAATTATCGACGTCGGTGGTGGTCATCAATTGACCACCCTGCTCAAGGCCCGAGATCAGGACAGGTTTGAGATTGGCGCGCGCGGCATATATGGCTGCCGTGCAGCCCGCGGGACCTGAGCCGAGGATGAGCAGGCGCGCATGTCTTGGTTGGGGCATTGGGGCTCCGGGATGGTCAGAAATGGCTGGCTCCGTGCGTCTTGCGGTCTTGCGGCCGCCGCGGCCGTATGGTACGTCATTGCTTCGGATAGGGTAAAGGTGGGCAGATGAAAATCGGTGTGCCAAGGGAAGTCAAACCATTGGAGGGCCGGGTCGCCTTGATTCCATCGGCGGTCGCGGAGTTGTCGCAGGCTGGGCACCAGGTGATTGTCGAGCAGGGCGCAGGGGCCTCCGCGGGATATGCCGACAATGACTACCAGCGCGCAGGTGCGCGACTTCTGGCGGACGCCGACGCGGTTTACGGTGAGGCGCGTCTGATTGTGAAGGTGAAGGAACCGGTGCCTGTGGAATACCCACGGTTGAGGTCGGAGCACGTACTGTTCTCTTACCTCCATCTGGCTGCAAACCCCGATCTTGCGCGCGTTCTGTGTGCCACGGGTCTCACTGCCGTGGCCTTTGAGACCGTGGAAGTGTCGGGGAAACTGCCGCTGCTTGCCCCCATGAGCGACATTGCGGGGCGGCTCGCAGCGCAGATTGGTGCACACCTGCTGCAAAGCCCTTCCGGAGGCCGCGGGGTGCTGCTCGGGGGTCTCCCGGGAACCGAGCGCGGGCGGGTTGTGGTACTGGGTGCGGGCGAGGCGGGCGGTAATGCGGCCCGTGTGGCCGCGGCGCTTGGGGGTGAGGTGACGGTATTCGAGCGTGTCCGTGAGCGCCAGCAGGCAATGTATCTCGCAGGCCCGAATGTGACCGCTATGAATCCCTATGATGATCTCGTGCGCGCAGCGGTGGAACAGGCGGATCTCGTGATTGGCGCCGTCCTGATTACTGGGGCCCGGGCCCCGTGTCTCGTTTCCGCTGCGACGGTGGCGCGCATGCGGCCCGGGTCAGTGATCGTGGACATTGCGGTCGATCAGGGCGGTTGTATCGAGACCACACGGCCCACGGACTACACGAATCCTACTTATACCGTCGACGGTGTCCTGCACTTTGCCGTGACCAATATGCCTGGGGCCGTTCCCCGGACCGCTTCACAGGCGCTGTCGGCGGCTCTGTTACCCTATGTTCTCAAGCTAGCGGAGCAGGTCGAGGATGCGGGTCTGCGCGCCGGCATCAACGTCTCGGGCGGCCGAATCGTCCACCCGGTGGTCGCCGCCGCGCTTTCGTCAGCGGTATGAGCCGGACCGCGGCGTACCCGCAAGGCACACATGTAATATACTAGGCGCAGATCTTCCGCGCGGGGCGGTCTTGTGGGTCCAGCAAGCTATAAGAAGGAACGCCTGCCATTGGCACCGCCGCTGGTGCGTCTTGTACGCGAGGCGGGCCTTTATCTGCTCGGCGCGACGGCGCTCTATCTTTTACTCGCGTTGGCGACCTATCATGCCGGGGACCCGAGCTGGTCGCATGTAGGTGCCCCGGGCGGTGTGCGCAACGTCGGCGGACGAGTTGGTGCATGGGTCGCCGATCTCCTCTACGTTGCTTTTGGCTATGTTGCGTTTGTATTCCCGGTCATGCTCGCGTATGCCGCATGGCGCATGTTGCGCGTGCGCGCCAGACCACCAGGGGAAAAGCGCGCGCACCTCCTTGGCTGGATCGGTTTTGTGTTGACGCTCTTCGGCGGATGTGGGCTTGCTGATCTTGCGGTCAATCACAACCCCTTTCGGCTGCCGTTCTCTGCGGGAGGGCTCTTGGGACACCTCGTCGGCAGCATGCTCGCAGGTGCTTTCAGCGTGGTCGGCGCCACCATATTTCTGCTTGCGGTATTCCTGTCTGGTATTACCCTCTTCACACGGCTGTCATGGCTCGCGCTGATGGATCGTACCGGGGCGTTCGTCTTCGCGGCCGCATCGTGGATCCAGGACGAAGTGAGTGCCACGTATGACCGTATTTACGGTCTCAAGGCAAAGCAGCAGCGCCGCGAGACCGTAGCCAAGGAGCGACGCGTGATTGCTGCACAGCCTCCGGTGCGCATTGAACCGGTTGTGCGCCCAATTCAGGGTGAACGGGTCGAACGCGAACGTCAGGCGCCATTGTTCAAGATCCCGCTCGCGCGCGGCGAGCTTCCGCCATTATCGTTACTTGACGAGCCGGGAGAACGCAAACACCAGCTGTCGGAAGACGCGCTCAAGCAGATGTCCCAGCAGCTCATTAACAAGCTGCGCGACTTTCATATCGATGTGGTGGTGACGGGCATGTTGCCAGGGCCCATCATTACCCGCTTCGAGATCGATCCGGCTCCCGGCATTAAGGCGAGCCAGATCACCAATCTCGCAAAGGATCTGGCCCGGGCGATGTCCGTAGTGAGTCTGCGTGTAGTGGAGAACATCCCGGGTAAGTCGGTTGTCGGCATTGAAATTCCGAACGAGCACCGGGAGACCGTCTATCTCTACGAATGCCTGTCTTCGCGCAGCTACGAAGAGACCGAAGGTCTCGCGCTTGCGCTTGGCAAGGATATCGCGGGGAGCCCGGTCGTGACCGACCTCACACGGATGCCGCATCTGCTGATCGCCGGTACCACCGGTTCCGGAAAGTCTGTATGCATCAATGCCCTTATCCTGAGTCTGCTGTACAAGTACACACCGGAACAGTGCCGGCTCATCATGATCGATCCAAAGATGCTTGAGCTCGCCGCGTACGATGGGATTCCGCATCTGCTCGCGCCGGTGGTCACCGAAATGAAGCAATCGGCGCAGGCGCTGCGCTGGTGTATCTTCGAGATGGAGCGTCGTTACCGCCTTATGTCGCATCTTGGTGTTCGCAACATAGGCGGCTATAACCGCAAGGTCATTGATGCGCTCAATGCGGGACGACCGATCCTCGACCCGAACCCGGGCCCAGGAACGGAACCTGCATCGCTTCACCCGCTCCCGTTCATTGTCATTCTTATCGACGAGCTAGCCGACATGATGATGGTGGTGGGCAAGAAGGTTGAGGAGCTCATCACCCGGCTGGCGCAAAAGGCCCGCGCTGCGGGGCTGCATCTTGTGCTCGCGACGCAACGACCCTCGGTCGACGTGATTACAGGACTCATCAAGGCCAACATCCCGACCCGGATCGCCTTCCAGATGTCGGCCCGTGTCGATTCACGCACGGTGCTGGATCAGATGGGTGCGGAGCAGCTGCTGGGCCAGGGTGATATGCTGTTTCTACAGGCGGGCAGCGGTGTACCGATGCGTGTCCACGGTGCCTTCGTCGCGGATCATGAAGTGCACAAGGTCGCGGAGTTCCTGAAGCAGCAGGGTACACCGGAATACAATGAGCGGATCCTTTCCGGCGAACCCGAGGAGGGTGCCGAGTCGGTATCTATACCGGGGGACGAACTGCCTACCGGCGAGGCCGACCCGCTGTACGATCAGGCGCTGCGGATTGTGACGGAGAGCCGCAAGGCGTCGATCTCCGGGGTGCAGCGGCGTCTGCGCATAGGTTATAACCGTGCCGCGAGGTTGATCGAGGAAATGGAGCGCGTTGGTGTGGTGGGTCCGCTGCAGACCAACGGAAGCCGCGAGGTGCTGGCGCCACCGGCACCGGAGGACTGACGTGGGACGTTCCTGGATCGCGACAGCAGTACTCGTATTATCCATGCAAGCTATCGCGGGGGTTCCGGGTCCCTTGGAACGCTTTTTCCATGACGTGCACAGCTACCGCGCACATTTCAGTCAGGTTGTGTATGACGGTGCCCACAAGGTGGTCCAGCGGTCCCATGGCAGGATGTGGGTTCTGCGCCCGGACAAGTTCCGTTGGGATTATGTGCATCCGCGCGAGATCATTGTCGGTGACGGCCGGTTGCTCTGGCTGTACGATCAGGGGTTGCGCCAAGTGACCGTGCGGTCAATGGCGGACGCCCTCAAAGGAACGCCGGCGCTGATCCTCTCCGGAAAGGGGCACCTGCGCTCGCGTTTCAAGATCCGGGATCTGGGTATCCGCCAAGGGCTGACATGGATTGACCTGCATCCAAGACGCAGGGGTACTGGTTTCGTCGACATCCGCCTGGGTTTCAAGGGCAATCTTCTGAGCCGTCTTGTGCTCAAGGATAGTTTCCGGCAGACAACCGACATCGTGCTTTCGGATTACCAGGAGAATGTATCCATCAGCCCCCGCCGGTTCCGCTTTTCCCCACCCAAGGGCGCGGACGTCGTCCACGAGTAGCCGTGACTGTCTCCGTGCTCGTGACACTTGCTGACCGTCTCCGGCCCGCAACACTTGATGACTTTGTTGGCCAAACCGGTCTGCTTGCGCCGGGCCGGCCGTTTCGGCGCGCAATCGAGGAAGGTCATGCGCACTCAATGGTACTGTGGGGGCCTCCAGGCAGCGGCAAGACCTCGCTTGCACGTGTTATTGCCGCGCGTCTCGCGCTTCCTTTTTCAGCGGTATCGGCGGTCCTCTCTGGCGTGAAAGAAGTTCGCCAGATCATCGACGCGGCGCGTGAGCGTGCCGACAGGGCTGGCCATGCAACGCTTCTGTTTGTGGACGAACTGCACCGCTTTAACAAGAGCCAGCAGGATCTGTTTCTGCCGTGTCTAGAGGAAGGATTCTTGGTGCTGATCGGTGCGACCACCGAGAACCCCTCGTTCGAGATTAACAAGGCGCTGTTATCACGCGTCCGTGTTTACGTCCTGAGGGCACTGTCGTCCCAGGATCTCCGGGACCTGATTGATCGCGCACTGACGGATCGCGAGCGCGGTCTGGGGTCTCTCGATGTGCGTATTGCCCATTCAGATCGTGATCTTCTTGCAATGGCAGCTGACGGAGATGCACGGCGCGTGTTGCAGCTGTTGGAGCGCGCGTGCGAACTTGGGGAGCGCAAGGGAGACATCGTGCATGTGGGCGAGCGTGAGATCGCGGAGCTTCTTCGAGACGGGGTCCGCCGGTTCGACAAGCGCGGCGAGGAGTTCTATGACCAGATTTCGGCGATGCACAAATCGATCCGAGGTTCTTCCCCGGATGCCGCGCTCTACTGGCTCGCACGCATGCTTGACGGCGGGTGCGACCCGCTCTATATCGCGCGGCGGCTGGTAAGGGCGGCGTCGGAAGACATAGGAAATGCAGACCCCCAGGCGCTTACGCTTGCGTTACGCGCATGGGATGCCATGGATCGTCTCGGAAGCCCGGAAGGAGACCTTGTGCTCGCTCAGGCGGCGCTGTATATCGCCAGTGCGCCCAAGAGCAATGCAGTATATCGTGCGTTTCAGGAAGCGCGTGCCGATGTCATACGCCATGGCTCAGCTGAGGTTCCGCTCCATCTAAGGAATGCGCCGACCGGTCTCATGAAGGACGCAGGATACGCCGCCGGGTATCGTTACCCCCATGATGAGCCGGATGCCTACGCCGCTGGCGTTTCCTATTTTCCCCAGCACATGCGTGAGACGGTGTACTACCGGCCGAGCGAACGTGGGGTCGAGGCCCGCATTGCCGAGCGCATCGCGCGCTGGCGTGCGCTCGAACGCCTTGCGCGCGTCAAGGATGAGCCGGAAGACGTGCTCTGAGGGCCTCCAGGGTCCCGTCTGCTTTCGTTTGTCTGATTGACTTCCCGCCCCAGGTATTAGATCAATAAGGGGCACCGCGCGGCGCGATCCAGCGTTCACGATAATGCGAGGCAGGGAAGCCAGTCATGATTCGCATTTTCAGACATTATGTACCCAAGGCGCTGCTGTTGCTCGCCATGATCGAGGCATTGATCATCGTCTCTGCCATTTATCCCGGATTGTCCATTAGCCCGCTGAAGTAGTCTCAAAAATGGAGGAGAACTCGGCGGGCAGCGTGAAGCGCGCCGATTGCGCCCACAACCCCGTGACCAGACGCGTCGCTTCATCGCCAAGGCGAGTTTCAGGATCGGTTTTCGTCCTTCCTGGATGAGGTAACCCGCTACGCCAAAGAGCTGGTAGCGAAGCGTCTTGAGCGTTCTAGGCGAGGTGCTTTTCAAGAGCGTTTGACGAAACAGACTCATCAGGTTGAACGCCATCATCACAACGTTGAGGCAGACCTCGGTCGCGAAGAAGTCGTCGAGGCAGAAGCTGTCGGCGGTGAAGTCGTACTTCAGTTCCTTGATGCGGTTTTCGGCATCGGCACGCCCGCGGTAGGTGCGCCAGAGCTCAAGCACCGGCAGTGAAAGGTTCGTGACGAGCGCCGCATCGCGGTATTTGCCAAACTGCGGGTCGTTGGCAAAGAGCGAGAGCGTCTTGCCCGGGGCGTTTTCCCGCTCCTCGATGTGCTGGCGGATCGCCACCACGCGCCAGGGTGAGCGCCAGGAGGAGGCCGGGTAATCGAAGCTGGCGCACTCGATGCCGGGGGTGACTGACCACCACCCCGCAGCGCGCACGAGCGCGCGCTGCAGTGGCTGATGGAGCCGCAACGCGATGATGTAGTTGAGGCGGTGTTTGGCCTCGATTTCCTCGAGCAATTCCGCTTCGCTAAACTCACTGTCGGCGCGCAGCAACCCGATGCGCTTCCCACCGAGGTGCTCAATCGTGGCACTCAGGAAGGCGCTCGCGTTGTTGGCACTTCGCGTGTTGCCGGGCCGCAGCCAGAGGTTCGCCACCCTCTGGATATCAGCGAGAAAGGCGATCAAGGGGTGGTGTGAAGGTCATCTGCGTTTGGCCGGGTTGTAGCCGCGCGCCGCCCCTTCCTGTTTGCCATAGCGGGTCATGACAGTGGAATCGAGATCGAGGGTGAGGCAATCAATCTTCAAGTTCGAGAAAAGCCAGGCGAACAGACGCCCGAAGACGGCATCGTTCGTCGACTGATCGAACTTGCGAAACAGCCGCATGACGGCCTTGAAGTTCGCCATCCTCTTCCATCCAAAGAGGCGCTTGAGGACCGTGTCGTGGCGTGTCACTTCGCCGTGCTCGAAGCGGTTCGCCCCGCACTAGACACCGAGCATGAATTGCTGGATCAACTGCAGCGGCGAGTAGCCGCGATTGGATCGGGCATGGGCAGTCCGCAGCCGCCGAGGGCGGTATCGAATCCCATGCGATCGAGCATGCGTTTCATCAACGCCATGCCGCCCCAGGGCGTGATTTCCTTGTCCGTGAACCGAAGCTCGACCTCCATCGCACCTCCGGAAGAGAAAAGTCCCTCGCGCTGAGCGCGACTCAATCTGTTTACGATCCGCCGATCATAAATTACATCAAGGACTTGCGCCAATGGCTTCCATGAGCACTCCGTCAATACTGGGTGGCTAACGGAAAATCCGGGATAATATTCATTAAGGCGCCGCTCAGGGAGGAGGACGAGCGGACCTTGATATTGCCTCTGGCACCCGTTCTGCGAATCCGACAAAAGTCGGAGGATGAGCTCGGCGGCGGTTAGGGGTCGGGGTGCGGATATATATCCGCCCCGCGATTTGCGCGGACCCTAGTTTCGGATCGTTTACGCGACACCCTGATTAAGTACCGCCATGGCCTACAGCCTTATACTCCAGATACCACTTCACGAACCGCGACACGCCTTCCTCCACGGTGGTGGCTGGGCAAAACCCAGTGGCTGCGGCGAGCTCCGACACATCTGCGCGTGTTGAGGGGACGTCCCCATCCTGCATTGGCAGAAAATCAATGATGGCTTTTTTTCCAAGACAGTCCTCAAGGACCTTGATGTAATGCATCAGCGCGACCGCGCGATTGTTTCCAATATTGAATACGCGGTAGGGCCCAGGACTCGTCGCGGGGTCGGGGCATGCGCCTGACCATTCGGGATTGCCCGCAGGCGGGCGGTCGATCACTCGCACCACACCCTCGACAATGTCGTCGACGTAAGTGAAGTCCCGCACCATATGGCCGTTATTGAAGACCTTAATGGGTTGACCCGACAGGATGCCTTCGGTAAACAGGAAGAGCGCCATGTCCGGACGCCCCCAGGGTCCGTAGACCGTGAAAAAGCGCAGGCCCGTGCAGGGGACTCTGAAAAGATGCGCATAGCTGTGGGCCATCAGCTCGTTTGCCTTCTTGCTCGCAGCGTAGAGCGAGATGGGATGATCGACGTTGTCGTGCTCCGAGAATGGTTGGGTTTCGTTCAGGCCATATACCGAGCTCGATGAGGCAAACACAAGATGGCCAACGCCCGTATGGCGACATCCTTCGAGCAGGTTGACGAACCCGACGATATTCGAATCGACATAGGCATGCGGATTGACGAGTGAATAGCGTACGCCAGCCTGTGCTGCGAGATTCACGACCACGTCAAAGTGTTCCTTGGCAAAAAGTGCCGCCATCGAGGCTCGGTCCGCGATATCCCGATGTTCGAACCGGAATCCTGGCCCCGCCGGTATCCGCGCTAGGCGCGCTTGTTTCAGCGCTACCGGATAGTAATCGTTGAGACTGTCGACGCCGACGACGGTATCTCCGCGTCCGATGAGTCGGAGCGTAAGGGCGTTGCCGATGAAACCGGCGGCGCCGGTGACCATGATGTGCTTGGGCATGCGTGAAATATCTCCAGAATCGGCTACAGGCGCCACACGTTCAAGCCCAAGGCGCCGAGCGCATCGACGTCAAAATGGCTTTTGACATCGATGAAAGTCCCGCGCGGGATCAGTTTCCCCAGGAGTTCCGGCAGTGGCATCCGCACGAATTGCCGGTGTGCGACTGCGACCACCAGCGCTTCTGCGACCGGAAGCTCCTCCCATGGCGTCAGTGTGATCCCGTATTCGTGCATGGCGTCTTCCTGGACTGGCACTGGGTCATGGACGTGAACCTCGGCACCATAGGCATTGAGCTCGCGGATTACGTCGATGACGCGAGAGTTGCGCAGATCCGGGCAGTTTTCCTTGAACGTGAGCCCGAGGACGTTAACCCGTGCACCCTTCACCGGACTGCCGGCGGCGATCATGTGCTTGATAGTCTGTTCGGCGATGAACTTCCCCATGCCGTCGTTGATGCGGCGTCCGGCGAGGATCACCTGAGGATGATAACCAAGCATATCCGCCTTGTAGGTGAGGTAGTAGGGATCTACGCCGATACAGTGGCCACCGACGAGACCAGGTCGAAACGGCAGGAAATTCCATTTCGTGCCCGAGGCCTTGAGTACTTCAAGGGTATCGATCCCAAGCCTGTCAAACAGAATCGCAAGCTCGTTCATGAGAGCAATGTTGAGGTCGCGCTGAGTGTTTTCGATGACCTTGGCGGCCTCGGCGACCTTGATGCTGGAGGCGCGGTACACGCCTGCCTGCACGATCGTCGAATAAAGTGCCGCCACCCGTTCCAGGGTATCGGTGTCATCGCCGGAGACCACCTTGATGATCTTGGGCAGCGTATGTTCCCGGTCGCCGGGATTGATGCGTTCAGGCGAATAGCCGACGTGAAAGTCCTGTTTCCAGCGGGCGCCGGAGGCGTGCTCGAGGACTGGCACGCAGACTTCTTCGGTTGCGCCTGGGTACACGGTTGATTCGTAGATGACGATGGCGCCACGCTTCATGTGTGCGCCTACTGCTTTGCTGGCGCCGATGAGCGGCTGGAAGTCGGGCTGGTGGGCGGCGTCGACCGGGGTCGGTACCGCGACGATGATGTAGTCCGCCTCGGCGAGGCGGGTCGCATCGGAGGTGGTTTCGAGCCGATTTGCGAGATGGAGTTCTTCGCTCGAGATCTCTCCTGTCGGGTCCAAAAAGCGGCGGTATTGATCGATCTTGGCTTGATTCAAGTCATAGCCGATCGTCCGCTGTCGCTTGCCAAATTCAACGGCGAGGGGTAGCCCTACATAGCCAAGCCCGACGATGCCGACGGTTGTCGTCTCGGTTCGATGATCTTTGTTCATCACTGTGTGTTCGATGTTGGCATGTTTCCCCAAGCATAGTCCAGACTGCTTTCCGAGGATCCGTCGACCGTCGCACCCTACGGCTGAGGCTGCGCGACCGCAATACGCCCAAAGCTGGATAACCCCGCCTCAGATGGTGCGGTAACGTAGTCCAGAACCCGGAAGGCATTGGGCATCCAGGGTGTTGCAGCCACAAGGAAAGAGGCATGCGGATACTCGTCACGGGGGGTGCGGGGTTCATCGGTTCCCATCTCACGGAGCGCTTGGTGGTGGAAGGCCACAAGGTGCGCGTTCTTGACAACCTGTCGTCGGGCCGGCGCGAGCACTTGAGTGCTGTGTTCGACCAAATTGAGTGCGTGGTCGGCGATGTCCGGGACCGGGGTGACGTGTCGTTTGCGCTCAGGGAGCGGGACGCCGTGGTCCATCTCGCGGCGATTGCCTCCGTACCCGCAAGTCTCCTGGATCCTGTGGGCACGCACGAGACCAATTTTGACGGTACCCTTGTGCTGCTCGATGCCGCCCGTCGCCAGGGACTTGACCGCTTCGTGTACGCAAGTTCGGCCACAGTCTATGGAGACAGCGTATCGCCGCCCGTGCGGGAGGACGAACCGCCTGAGCCGGGCTCGCCTTATGCGGCCGACAAACTGGCGGGCGAGTACTTTCTGCGGTTCTATGCCCGTAGGTACGGAATCCGGGCGATCACTTTGCGTTTTTTCAACGTCTACGGTCCGAGGCAGGATCCCGGTTCGTCGTACTCGGGTGTGATCAGCCGGTTTCTCTATGCGGCCGCACACAATCAGCCGCTCACGCTGTTCGGTGACGGACGGCAGACGCGCGATTTTGTGTGGGTTGCGGATGTGGCTGGCTGTCTTGCCAGGATGGTGAGCGCCCCTGTCGACGCGTTTACCTTGATGAATGTCGGTACTGGCCGTGAGTCGTCCCTGCTCGACCTGATCAATGTCATGGAGGATCGCCTTGGACGCGGACTTGAGCGAAGGATTGAATCCGCGCGCCCGGATGATATCCAGCGCTCCTGTGCTGACACGGCGCGGATGCGCCATTCCGGAATTTCCTGTGATACTGGTCTTGACAGCGGTCTCGGGCGTCTCATGCGGATCGCAGGTATCGAGCGCGTTCCCGTGGGCTCAGTTAAGCGCGGTGGACAGAAGCGCTCGATAGCGCTTCACGAGGTCGCTCTTGTCGCTAAGGAGATTGAAGACCGAAAGGATTGTCCTGCGTCCGGCGTCATTACCAAACGCGCGGTCCCGGCGCGTGATCTCGAGTAACTGGTCGAGGCCGGCCTCGTATTGCTCAGCCAGGATGTAACGCGCGCCGAGATGCAGGCGCGCCTCCATGTCGGAGGGGTCGCGCTCGATGCGCCCCTTGAGTTCTGCGGTCGGGGGCGCGTTATGGGCGAGCCTTAAGAACTCGAGGCGCGCGAACAGGGTCTGGATCTCTGGGCGGCTGCGAGCCTCGCGGGAGAGTTTGTTCAGGACCGCCTCTCCTTCGTCAACTTGATTTTGTTCGAACAGCAGGGATGCGAGGTGCTGCTTGACACGATCGTTGGCCGGATCTTCTGCCATGGCAGCACGAAGCTGCTCGACCGCCTTGTCGTTCTCGCCGCGCGCCTTTGTGGCAAGTGCCTCGTCAATGGCCTGATCGGAGGCGCGGGGTATGTGCCGGTCGATGAATGCACGGATAGAACGCTCGGGTTGCACACCCATGAATTCGTCCACCACCTCGCGATTCCGGAATGCTTTGACCGTCGGCAGACTGCGCACACGGTAACGGCTGGCGATCGCATGCTCGGTATCGGTGTTGAGCTTCGCGAGCCGGAATGTACCGCCGTATTCCTCGGCAAGCCGCGCGAGCAGCGGCATCAGTATCTGGCAGGGACCACACCAAGCGGCCCAGAAGTCGACCAGCACCGGCCGCAGCACCGACTGTTCGATGACCTCTGTCTCAAACGAAGATGTGGTGACGTCGAGCAAGTGCGGGGCAGGCGGGGCGCTCGTCATTAGGGACCTGTATCCTGAAAAGTTCAAGCGATTGTTGATCGATATGAGGGTCTTCGGCCCCAAGTTCAAGAGCGGGCCATTGTTCAGCGTTTTGATTGACAGTGCCCTGCGGAAACGGCTAAAGTGCCGCGCGCTCAAAAGGAAGTGCATATTTAAGTTGCTGTTTCCCGAGTGGAATAGCTGGATATGCATGGTGGTTGGACCTACAATCCGCGTTCCGCTCCCTTCGTCTAGCGGTTAGGACACCAGCCTCTCACGTTGGGAACAGGGGTTCGATTCCCCTAGGGAGCGCCATCCGTGAAGCGGCACGTCCATGGCCTTGTATTCCATTCCCCATGGGGGCGCTGTCGCCGGGCCTTCCCCATACCTTGTGGCATGGCCGGCCGTCGCTTGAGGGCCATATGATGACGTCAATAGTAGGATCTCGAAGGAAGGGAATTACGGTTTGACGGTAATGGACGATTCGCGGGCTGATAAGAACGTCCGGGGGCCGGGAACGGTTGCGATTCGGGAGGTTCTCCCCCCAGAGGCGATCAGCGAACAGGCCCATACCGTACTCCGGCGACTTGCCGAGGCGGGTCACAGTGCGCGTCTCGTGGGCGGCGGTGTCCGTGACCTTCTGCTCGGTCGCGAACCGAAGGATTTCGACGTCGTCACCGACGCCCTTCCGGACGAGATCCGCCGTCTGTTCCGCAATGCACGTCTCATCGGGCGCCGTTTCCGCCTCGCGCATGTCCATTTTGGCCGTACCATCATCGAGGTGGCAACCTACCGAGGAACACCCAAGCCCGCGACGAATGAAGGTGGACCGGACGAGAATGTATTCGGGACCGAGGAAGAGGACGCATGGCGGCGTGATTTCACGATCAATGCACTCTATTACGAGGTCAAGCAGAAGCGGCTTTATGACTATGTTGGCGGGCTTGAGGATCTGAAACGCGGTATCCTGCGCACGATTGGCGAACCCAGTGCGCGGTTCAATGAGGATCCGGTGCGGATGCTGCGCGCCGTGCGTTTTGCGGCCAAGCTTGGATTCCGTGTCGACCCCGCGGCCGAGGCCTGTCTGCCCGAGCTTGCTGATCGGCTCGCCGAGGTGTCGCCCGCCCGGCTCTTTGAAGAGGTACTTAAGCTGTTTCAGGGCGGCTATGCCCTTGAGACGTACGAGTTGCTGCGCCACTATGGACTGTTCCGCCCGCTGTTCCCGCTGACCGAGGAAGCACTCCGGAGCGAAGAGGGGCATTTCCCGAAGATGCTCTTGCCGCGGGCGCTCGAGAATACCGACGTGCGGGTGCGCACGGCCAAGCCCATCACCCCTGCATTTCTGTTTGCCGCACTCCTCTGGGGCCCCGTGCAACAGGAGCTGAAGGCGCATCCGCCCCACGGGTCCGACGGCGGGCAAGCGATCCAGCAGGCCGCGGACCGGGTCTTGCGGGAACAGCTCAAGCGCGTGATGATTCCAAAACGCTTCAGCGGGCCCGCGCGCGAGATCTGGGGTTTACAGTCACGTTTTGACCGCCGTTCGGGACGACAGGCGTTTCGGTTCCTCGAGCACAAGCGGTTCCGGGCTGCATACGATTTTCTGCTGCTGCGTGCCGAATGCGGCGAGGAGGAGCCGGCGCTCGCCGAATGGTGGTCGCGGTTCCAGGAAGCCCATACGGAGACCCGCGACGAGATGGTGAAGGTGCTCGGCCCGGCACCTACAAAGCGGCCACGACGACGCAGACGCCACGCCGTGTCTCATGCGCCCTGAGTCACATGTTGCCTTTGTGGGTCTCGGAAGTAATCTTGGGGATTCGATGACCGAGATTCGAAGCGCCTGTACGCAGCTTGCCTCGCTGCCCGGAACCGCGCTTGAGCATTGCTCCGGGGTTTATCGCACAGCCCCGCTCGACGTACGCCCACAGCCTGATTTTCTGAATGCGTGTTGCCGTCTCGCTACGGTGCTTACTCCGGTACTACTACTCGAGGGACTCATGCGAATCGAACGCGACCATGGACGGATTCGCCTTGGAAAGGGTGAGCCGCGCACCCTCGATCTTGATCTATTGCTCTATGATGACGTGATGTACATGACCCCAGGTCTGACCCTGCCACACCCAAGACTGCACGAGCGCGCGTTTGTCCTGTATCCTCTTGCGGACCTTGATGCAGGCCTCGTGATCCCGGGGCACGGGCCCCTTCGGGCGCTGCTCGATCGGTGCGCAAGACAGCGGATTGAGCGGCTCGAGGTCCCTTTGTTCAATATTCCGGGTCTTGGCGACGATCATGATCAGTGCGAACAAGGCGCATGAGCCCCAAGGGGCCGATCGGTTACCCCCGTGCGGCCGCGTTGGTGGCTATATTGTGGTTGAGGGGCCGATCGGCGCTGGAAAGACGAGCCTTGCGAAACGTCTCGCGGAGGCTTACGGCGCGGAGCTGATGCTCGAGGATCCCGGTCAGAACCCGTTTCTTGAGCGCTTCTATCAGTCGCCGCGCCAGTTTGCAC
The DNA here is from genome assembly GCA_021777335.1 of Pseudomonadota bacterium. Classification (GTDB taxonomy): domain Bacteria; phylum Pseudomonadota; class Gammaproteobacteria; order Acidiferrobacterales; family Acidiferrobacteraceae; genus JAJYDT01. The sequence continues at coordinate 32,464 of JAJYDT010000007.1, forward strand.
TGCCGACCCAGCTGTTCTTCCTGTTCCAGCGGGCGCAGATGCTGCGTGAATTCAGCCAGCAGGATCTGTTCCAGTCGCTTCATGTCACCGATTTCCTGTTTGAGAAGGATCCGCTATTTGCGCGGCTCACTCTAGATGACGATGAACTCAGGATCTACGACCAAGTGTATGGTCATATGGAACGGGGCCATGTACATCCCGCGCTTGTCATCTATCTGCAGGCGCCCCCGGACGTGCTGCTTGAGCGTATCCGCCGTCGCGGGATCGTATTCGAGCGCGGGATCGAGCGGCGTTATCTCGAGCGTTTGGTAGAGGCCTACACGCAGTTTTTCTACCAGTACAGCGCTTCGCCTTTGCTCGTGGTCAACGCTACCTCCGTGAACTTTGTCGAGCGGCCCAGCGATTTCACTGCGCTGCTCGAGCATCTGCGGACGATCAAAAGCGGGCGTCACTTTTTTAACCCGCTGCCACTAGGACTTTAGGTATGGATGCGATCACAGTACCTTCTTTAAGGGAGATGAAACACGAAGGCCGCAGGATTGTTGCGCTCACGGCCTATGACTATACCTTTGGCCAGCTCCTCGACCGCGCGGGGATCGATATCGTGCTCGTTGGGGACAGCCTCGGTATGGTGATGCAGGGGCAAAGCTCGACCTTGCCCGTAACACTCGAGGACGTCATTTACCACACACAGTGCGTTGCGCGTGGTGTCAGGCGTGCGCTCGTTGCCGCGGATATGCCGCTTGGTAGCTATGAGGAGGGACCGGAGCAAGCATTCAGGAGTGCCGCACGGCTGATGGGTGAGGGTGGTGCGCAGATGGTCAAGCTGGAGGGGGGCGCGTTCCTCGCCCCGACCGTACGGTTCTTGGTCGAGCGCGGTATCCCGGTCTGGGCCCATATCGGACTTATGCCGCAGCACGTCCATCAGCTGGGGGGCTACCGTGTACAGGGCCGCTCACAGGTCGCAGCGGCATCTCTGAAAACGGACGCGCGTACGCTCGAGGATGCCGGCGCGTCCCTTCTGCTGCTTGAGGTGATTCCGGCCGTGCTCGCATCAGAGATCACCGAGAACGCCACCCATATGGCGACCATCGGCATTGGTGCCGGCGTATCATGCGACGGCCAGGTGCTTGTACTCCACGACCTGCTTGGCTTATCGGACCGCTTTCATCCACGGTTCGTCAAAGACTTCATGGACGGCAGCCGGAATATCCTCGCTGCGGTCGAGCAGTATGTGGCTGATGTACGCGAGGGCCGGTTCCCGGGGCCCGAGCACAGTTTCTGAGCGTGGACATCTGCCACGATTCAGAAAGTCTTCGGGCGGCGCGGCGGGTGCTGATGCCACCGCTTGCGTTCGTGCCAACCATGGGCAACCTGCACGCCGGGCACCTGCGACTTGTCGAGCAGGCGCGTGCCTTGGCGGGTTCGGTTGCCGTCAGTATCTATGTGAATCCACTGCAGTTCGGGCCACATGAGGATCTCAGCTCCTATCCGCGGACGCTCGATCGGGATCTTGACCTGCTGCGCGCTTCCGGTGCCGATCTCGTGTTTGTACCGGATGATCACGTTCTCTACCCGCGGGGGTTTGCCGCGCATACCCGGGTCGATGTGCCCGGTTTAAGCACTATTTTGTGCGGGGCGCTGCGCCCCGGACACTTCTCGGGGGTGGCGACGGTCGTGTGCCGCCTGTTTCACTTGGTCGCGCCAGCGGTCGCAGTCTTCGGGAAAAAGGATTACCAGCAACTTCTCATCGTACGGCATATGGTCGAGGATCTCGCGCTTGATGTGGATATTATCGGGGTCGACACCGTGCGCGCGCCGGATGGACTCGCCCTGAGTTCGCGTAACGCCTATCTCGACCCTGAGGAACGCCAGCGCGCATGCGGTCTATACTTACAGTTAAGGCAAGCGGCCTCAGCGATCGCCGCAGGTGTTGCGCTCGATGAGGTCGAGGCGCGCGCGCTTGAGGACTTGCGTGAATCTGGGCTTGCACCGGATTATGTCACGGTACGAAGGCGCAACGACCTTGCCACGCCCATGCGCGCCGATCGCGCGCTCGTCGTGCTGGGTGCGGTGCGGCTGGGGCGTACCAGACTCATTGACAATGTTGAATTCGAGCGGCCATAGTGGTTTGAACGCGAAGCTAAAAGACAGGATAATGCATGCTCATTGAGGGGTAGCCATGCAGAGAATGCTTCTTCGCGCCAAGCTCCATCGGGTGCGGGTAACGCAATCGGAACCGGACTATGAGGGCTCGGTGGCAATTGATACCCTGCTGCTCAAGGCGGCAGACATCCACGAGTACGAGCGGATCGAGGTCTACAATCTGCGAAATGGCGAGCGCTTCGCGACCTACGCAATTGCTGCCTGCGAGGGTAGCGGCACAGTGTCGGTCAACGGCGCGGCTTCCCACAAGGCGGCTCCCGGAGATCTTGTCATCATCTGTGCATACGCAGGGCTCGAGGAACGCGAGATGGCCTCGTTCAAGCCGCGTCTCGTCTACGTCGACGGTGCCAATCGGGTCGTGCGCATTCGGGCCGAGATTCCCGTGCAGGTCGCCTAGCTCCTCGGAAGAGCCATATCTCCTTTGGCGTGTCTCACCGCAAGTTCCGCAACGACAAACCGTGACCAGCATTCATCCGGATCCCACGATTGCGCAAGATCTGCAAGCGCTCGCGGCTCCGGCCAGCCGAGCGCAAGGATCCGGTACAGTGCGACAAAGACCGACGCGCGCTTGTTGGCGGCGCAGTGCACGAAACGCCGCCGCCCCTCCGTCTCCCGCATGACCTCAATGAAGCGCAGAAGGTGTGCGTGCGTCGGTGCCTGCCAGGGCACCGGTATGCCGATATAGACGAGCCCGAGCGACTCGGAGAGGGCCTGTTCCCCCACAAGCGCGTACTCGGCGTCGGGTAGGCCCAGGTTGATGACCACCTCGCATCCGGCCGCGGCCACCGCGCACAGCTCGTCAGCATCCGGCTGACCCGAGGTCAGCAGATCGTCTGCAAGCCAGCGGAGGTTTAGGAGAGAAGCCAGTCCGCTACTGGGGTAGATCATCGGCAGCCCGAGTGGCTCAACGCGGTTTTCGTGCCACGTCGCTTCACGCGAGCGTGCGTCCCGCGATCCGTTCGAGTACGCGCAGGGGCGAGTGCCCTGGTGTGCGCATGGCAGTAACCGGCAGATGCAGCGTTTGTTCGAGCAGGTATTGGCCAGAGAGCGCTGCGTGCAACGTCTGATCGCTGAATACGATCCACGAGGATCCTGCTGCAAAGTTCACCTCATGCCGGGGCGCGTCGTGCTGATAGGTCTCGTCCATCTTCATACGGTCATGCATCTGCAACATGTAGTGATCGTAATCGCTGCGCCGGCCCCGCGTCACGCCAAGAAGGGCGAGCAGGATATGGACGCCAGCCAAGGGGGGTCGGATCATCGGGAGGAACCGGCGTGCGCATTCCTCGAAGGGTTCCCCAATGCGCCAGTGGCGTGCGCGGCCCTCGGGATTGATATTACTGAAGACCCGGAGGATGCGGTGCCCGTGATTGGGCCGCGAGGCAAATGCGTCCACGTGCAGCTTTCGGTCATCCTTGCGGGGTGAGAGACGGCGATCATCCACCTCTGCCGGACGATAACTCACACGAGCTTGCGTGATCGCGGTTCTGTAGGACGGCAGCAGCTGCTCGACAAGCGTGAGCGCGTGTTCCCCGAAGCGGCGCATCATGCGCAGAAGCGCTTCGTGTTGTGGTCCGGTGAGCCGTGTCCCCTGAAGCCGGTTTTTCCGGGGATCGAGGCTGATGTTCTTGCGCCGTCCGTCGAGACAGTCCGGGGTCAGAAACTGCTGCTCGTCGGGCTCAAGCTCAAAACGCAGCGCCGGAAGATACAGCACAGCGCCCCGTTCGAGTGTCTCCACGGCCTGTGCTTGCGCCGGACCCTGGTGAGGTGCACGCCAGTCTGTGATTGGCAGGGACAGCATCGGTTGCATGACGCGATCATGGGCTGGCAAAAAAGGTTTTTCAACGGGGTGGGAGGGTTGGAACCTTTCGTTTGACAGCAGCGTTCACGTGGTGTTATATAAACAAACGATCGTTTCAAAGCGAGCAGGTTCTTGGGAAGGTGTCACCATGACAAGGAGACGTTATGGGCAGCAAGCGTGATATCGGGACGGCCACTGGCAGGGAGGTGGAGGCGCCGGTGGCGTGGCGAAGGGTCGTCGGTGCGCGACGTCCGGTTCCCGACGTGCTTATCGATTATCTGCTGAACGAAGAAGTCGACACGGTGTTCGGGATCCCTGGCGGGGCCATTATCCCAGTGCTCGCAGCCATCGAGCGCGCTCCGGGGATGCGGTTTGTCCTCGCAAAACATGAGGGGGGCGCTGCCTTCATGGCGGACTGCTATGCGCGTGTAGGTGGCAAGACAGGGGTGTGTCTCGCCACCACTGGCCCGGGTGCGACCAATCTGTTGACAGGGGTTGCGGCAGCTTATGTGGATTCGGTGCCATTGCTGGTGTTGACCGGGATGAATCCGGTCCCCACCTGGGGCATGGGCGATTTTCAGGAGTCGTCGGTCTACGGGGTTGATACCGTCGGTCTGTTCCGCCACGTCACCAAACAAAGTGATGTCGTGGTGAGCGAGAAAGTCATGCAGCCGCTCCTGCGGCGCGCCTTCGCAGTCGCCAACAGCGGGCGTCCTGGCCCGGTCCATCTCGCCATACCGCGCGATGTGCTCGCACGCTCGGTGTGCCCCGACCTCTGGCCCCCGCAGACCTATCGGTGTGTTCCGCCCGCTGCGGGCGCGGACGAGGTGTCGCGCGTTGCGCATGCCTTGCGCCATGCCGACCGGCCCTTGATGCTCATCGGCAGCGGTACTTCGTGTGACGCCGCCAAAGCCCTGGCTGCAATCAGCAACGAGCTTGCGGTACCCATGATCGCTACGCCCCGGGCCAAGGGCCTATTCAGTGACTGTAGTGCGCGTTACTACCTGGGAACTATGGGTATTGCCGCAAGCGCGCGCGTCGACCATTTTCTCGCCACCTCAGGCTGCGATCTCGTGCTTTCGATCGGAGCGGGTTTCGGTAGCTACGCGACCAATTCTTGGGATCCTGGGCTGCGCCAGGGCCGCATGATCCAAGTTAACATTGATGCTGAAGCGATCGGGCGCGTGTATCCGGTAGACCTTGGCATCGTGAGCGATGCAGGCGTCTTCGTGCATGCCTTGAAACGCGCGCTTATGACGCATCCAGCGCCTGGAACCGGAGTAGCGGATCGTGGCGAGCGCACGCAATGGCTCGTGCCTTATCTCGCCATCCCGGCCTGGTGTTGGCCGCGGGATGAAGCGTCTTGCGCGAACCGCCCGCTATCCCCCATTGAGATCATCCGCTCAGTGGACCGTGCCGTGCCGGAGGGAGGCATCATCATGGTCGATTCAGGCTCTATGTTGCTATGGGCTACCCATTATCTTCCTGAAATCCGCTCGCGTCGCTTCATCGGCGTATGGGGTTCTGCCAGCATGGGACACGTTACTGCGGGCGCAATCGGCGCGAGATTCGCGGCTCCTGAGCGCGCGGTGCTCGCATTGGTCGGCGATGGCTGTTTTCTTATGAACGGCATGGAGATCGCGACCGCAGCCGAGTGGCGTCTGCCCATTGTGTGGGTTGTAAACGCGAATGCGCAGCTTGGGATGATTCATTACGAGCAACGAGCGTCGGGCCTTACTGCAAGCTCGGAATTCGCACGGTGCGATCTTGTGAAGGTCGCAATCGGGCTCGGCGCGCACGCGCTGGTCTGCCGCGATGCGATCGAACTCACAGGCGCGATCTGCGAAGGTTTCACGCGCACAGGACCTACTGTGATCCAGGTTGACGTGGATCCGACACCCACGCCTCCGATGGGCCAGAAGAAGGCGGGGGGCGCACGCTGGCAGGAATACATCGACAGCATCTGATCATGCACAGGGAGGCAGCATGGATATCTGGCTTGATGGGACAATACGGCGTGATACGGAGATTTCGGTCTCGCCCTGGTCGCATACGTTGCATTATGGGATGGGAGTATTCGAGGGCATCCGCTCATACGATGGTGCCCATGGCCCAATGGTATTCCGGCTCGGCGATCATCTCAAGCGGCTCAGGTCCTCGGCTGGACTGGTCGGCATGGATCTCGTCTGGGATCTGCCGGCGCTTGCCACCGCAGTAATCGAGACGCTCAGAGTGAACGGACTCGGGGACGCCTATATCCGGCCTCTTGTCTACTACGGCGCGGGAGGCATGGCGCTCGATAGCCGGGCACACCCCGTACATCTCCTTATTGCCGCATGGCGCTGGGATGATTATCACGAAGCTTCCCACACGGCCGGTCTGAGCACCCACATTGCGGGCACGCGTCGCTGGTCCGCTACAAGCACGGCGGTACAGGCCAAGGCGGTTGGCAACTATCTGAATGCTCAGCTCGCGTTTCGCGAAGCGGTATCCTGCGGGGCTGACGAGGCGATTCTTTTGGATGAGCAGGGGTATCTCGCCGAGGGCCCGGCTGCGAACGTGTTTCTTGTGCGCAACGGCCGGCTGTACACACCGACCACCAGAAATGCCCTTGAAGGAATTACGCGTGACACGGTTATCATGCTTGCGCGTCGGCGTGGATATACGGTCATTGAGACCGATCTTACGCGAGAGGATCTTTATCGTGCTGATGAGGCATTCTTCACCGGCACCGCATACGAGATCAGGACCATCGCGTCTGTGGACGGGCGCAGGATTGGAAACCGCGAGGCGCGACCCGTCTCGGGCTCGCTTTGTGACGCCTATGCAGCGCTCGTGCGCGCTCAGGAGGGTGTTGTGACTGTGGCAAGCGCCATGGTGGAACACTGGCTTACGCCCGTGTACGCATCGCGTCGCCCGCAGGTGTTTGCGGTTGCTGAGGCTGCACAGTCCTTGCTGGCCAGGGGGCGCTCATGAGTGGTCCGGCGGATAGCCTCTATCAGCGTCTCGGTGGCCGGGTGGGCATCAGGCGCATTGCCGAGGATGTATGGGAGAATCATGTCGCGAACCCGGAGGTCAGTCCGCGGTATGTGCGCAGCGATGCCGCTGCCATCATCAGGCGCGTGACGGATTTCATTTGTGCAGGTACAGGGGGGCCCGGACCCTATGATGGGCCATCGATGCGGCAGGCACACGAAGGTATGAACATCAGCCATCGCGAGTTCATGGCGGTAACCGACGATGTACTGCGTGCGCTCGAAAAAAACCGTGTGGGCAAGAATGAGCAGGGTGAGCTGTTCTTGCTCCTCTTTTCCCTGCGCAATGAGATCATTCATCAGTAACGTTGTCATGGGGGGGGCGCGTATGCAAATAGCGGTATTGCGAACGGGCAAGGCGACTCGCGTGCGGCACACGCGGTGGTCTAGGATCGAGAGATCCTGATAAGACCCAGGGCCGCCGTCATCGACCTCACGGCGCACTTTGCGCAGCTGCTGTCGGAGAAAGTAGCGACCGATCTCAGGGATCCACTCTCGCCGGATATATCATCACTTGTGGTTTGGGCACTGACGCGGCTGCGGCGCAGGCGGCGCGGGCTTTGCCCGGATCAACCGTGGTCAAGGCGCTGAATGGCGTTACTGCCGACAACTTCGCAGATCCAGAATTCAGCGGGCCGTGGCGCAGATGTTCTATTGCGGCAATAACACGGTCGGCAGAGCGGTAGTCCATGAGCTGATCCTGGCGTGTGGCTATCGCCCGGTTGGATGTGGTAGTGCGCTCAGCAATGCGCGTTACCTCGAGGCAGTGGCAATGCTCTGGCTTCAATCTGCGTTCTGGGAAGACCGGGCAGCAGGATTTCGCTTCGAGTTAGCCGGGAAGATTCCCTGAGGCACGGTCATCTGCCATTGTTCTGCAGGTAGCGCCCGAACGCCACGCCCGCCATCGGCTTTGCAAACAGATAGCCCTGCCCTTCGCCGCAGCCGTGGGTTTTGAGGAACGAGAGCTGCTCTTCCGTTTCAATTCCCTCGGCCGTGACCTTGAGCCGCAACGTCTTTGCAAGTGAGATCACAGCTGTCACGATTGCGGCGCTGCTTTGACTTCTGGGAAGCTCGGCAATAAAGGATCGATCAATCTTCAGGCAGTCGATCGGGAACTGGTGCAGGTAACCAAGCGACGAGTATCCAGATCCGAAGTCATCAAGTGCGATGCTGACGCCTTGTTCCTTGATCGCGCGAAGCACGCGAGCCGCCGTCTTGGCATGATTGATGAGCCCGCTTTCCGTAATCTCGATCTCGAGCCGCGACATTGGGATGCCGGCCTCGCGCATACATCCGGACAGTTCTGCGAGCAGATGCTCGTTCTCGAGCTGGTGGCTCGACACGTTGATTGATAGTCTGAAGTCGTCTGCGACTTCCCAGTTGGCCATCTGTTTCGCGGCTTCGCCGAGAATCCACACCGTGGCCTCACGGATCAGCCCGGAAGACTCCATCATGGGGATGAATTCCCCCGGGGGCACATGGCCGAATTCCGGATGACACCATCGCATCAACGCCTCGGCGCCGCAGATGTGTGATGTACGGAGCACGATGCGTGGCTGGAATTCCACGTGGAGTTCGTCGCGCTGGAGCGCAAGACGGAGTTCGCGTTCGATCCGCAGACGTCGGGACTCTCCGCGCTGCGGAGTCGCCATGTAGAAGCGATGCTGATTTTTTCCGGTGCGCTTTGCCTGATACATCGCACTGTCCGCCTGCTGCAGTAGCTCGTAGACGTCAATGCCATCGCTGAAGGGAAAGATAGTGATGCCGATGCTTGCCGAGATCCGCACCGCCTGGCCATCAATCTCGAGCGGCTGGCTGATGACGCGGGTCAGTTTTTCCGTGATCGCCTCAATGTGCCCTACTTGGGTGATGTCGCTTAGTACGACAGTGAATTCATCTCCTGACAGGCGCGCGACGGTGTCGGATGCGCGCACGTTGTCGAGGAGGCGCAACCCGATCTCACGTAGCAGGCTGTCGCCCGCCTGGTGGCCGAGCGAATCGTTAATAACCTTGAATCCATCAAGATCAATGAAGAGGACTGCGAGCAGAGTCTCGTTGCGTTGGCTGCGTGCAATGGCATGCTGCATGCGGTCGAGGAACAGACCGCGGTTTGGAAGACCGGTCAGCGTGTCATAATTGGCAAGGTAGGTAAGGTGTTCTTCCGCCTTCCTGCGGTCTGTGATGTCATGGCTATTGACAAGGTAGACCGGGGGAACCTCGTTATGTGAAAGCTGTAAACGTACCTCAATTGGATAGCGGCTGCCGTCTTTTCTGCGGTGTTCAGTTTCAAAGATGATCCGGTTTTCCAACCCTTCATGCAGGGGCCGCGCCAGTTGTTGGATCTCGGCTTCGGACATCACAGGGTTGATATCCGGCACCCGAAGATGCCGAAGTTCATCCCGCGAGTATCCAAGATGGTCAAGCGCCCCCTGGTTGGCCTGCAGGATCTGCAGAGATGTGCAGTCAACGACATAGATTTCATCCCACGAATGGTCGATGAGACGTCCGAAGCGCAGATCTTCACGATCGAGGCGTGCAAGTTCCCGGAGATCGCGCGCTACGGATATCACGTAGCGCCGGTCATCGATCACAACCGTATGAGCAACTACTTCGACCGGGATCGGTGTTCCGTCCTTGGCGACGTGGATCTCTTCAAACGTCGTTGTTTCTTCGCGACAGATCCCGCGTCCCGTGGCGCGGACGCGCTCAACATTCGCGGGAGGGTTCAGCGAGCGGGCGCTCATTTTCAGAAGTTCATCACGAGTGTAACCAAGACGCGCGCACGCCACGTCGTTCACCGCCATGAAGTTTTCGTGCACGCCACCGACGGAGAGTGGCGCCACGAATACGGCGTCACCGATACTGTTGAACAGGGTTTCATAGAGCAGGGTCGCCGCATCGCGACCCCGGTTTGTCATCGTGGGCGTATCTTGGCCCCGCACGTTGCAATCAATGGTGTTCATGAAGTAGATACCGCGCCCAGGCCTTTCCGGGGGCATGGCTCGGACGTGGGCTATCGCTCGTCGTTGTTGACGGCCTTTTGTCGTAACGGCCGGTTAATCGAACTCTAGCACAAAAGCGGTTGCGCGCAGGCAGATGGCGTCAAGGAATTTTGGTGCCAGTTTTTAGGACCCGGGTGCTGGGGCCGGGGATCCGGTGGCTGCAATTGCCAAATAGTTATTCCACGTCAAGAGGGACGTAAACGCCGCGCGGTTGACCAAAGGTCTGTACGGGCTGGGGATTATCCATCGCTAGAACGACGTCGGGCCTAGATCTGCCCGTTGCCAACATAACCCGCGTGATCAGGACGGATGGCCCCAGCCTGATGTCTGTGGTTGGGGTCCCCACATAATCCGCCATGAAGTTGGAAGGATATGCTGTAAGTCCCTGTGTTGATTTGTGCCGGGAGGGGGACTCGAACCCCCACGGTGTCGCCACCACCGGATTTTGAGTCCGGCGCGTCTACCAGTTCCGCCATCCCGGCGCCGCGCTTATTATAGCCGGCGTCTTTGCCAATCCCTAATCGGCGTTAGAACACGGTACGTATGCAGAGGACCGAATTTCACTACGAACTCCCGCCGGACCTGATTGCCCAGGAACCTGTAACGCCCAGGTCAGCAAGCCGCCTGCTCGTGCTGGACCGCGCGGGTGAGTACTTGGCGGATGAACGGTTTGACCAGTTGCCGGGGCTCCTGCAGGGTGATGAACTGCTCGTGTTCAACGATACCCGCGTTATTGCGGCACGCTTCACGGGCCGCAAGCTGTCCGGTGGTCTCATTGAGGTGTTGGTCGAGCGCATAGTCTCCCCGTACCGCGCCCGCGTTCAGCTTCGGGCGAGTAAGATGCCGAACACCGGAAGCCGGATCCGGCTGGATGGAGGACTTGATGCGCGCGTGTGCGCGCGGGACCAGGGATTTTTTGAGCTTGAGCTTGAGGAGACAACGTGGCCTGATGCGTGCGCCCGGTTCGGCCATGTGCCGTTACCGCCCTATATCCAACGTTCCGATAGGCCCGTTGACGGTGAGCGCTATCAGACCGTGTTCGCCCGTACGCCAGGCGCGGTTGCTGCGCCCACCGCAGGACTGCATTTTGATGAGCTGCTGCTCGGGCAACTGCGCGATCGTGGTATCGAGTTTGCCTTTGTGACCCTGCACGTCGGTGCCGGTACCTTCCAGCCGTTGCGCGTCGAGGAGATCGAGGCACACCGCATGCACGCCGAGCATGCGATTGTGCCGGAAGATGCCCGCCGCCAGATCGAGCAGGCCAAAGCAAATGGGCGATGTGTCATCGCGGTTGGTACCACCGTCGTGCGCGCGCTCGAGGCAGCCGCACCCACGCCCGCGCGGCTGTGCGCTTTTGAGGGCGAGGTCCGCAATTTCATCTATCCCGGGTACTCCTTCAAGATCGTGGACGGACTTTTGACGAACTTTCATTTGCCAGAATCCTCGTTGCTTATGCTCGTCTGTGCCCTTGCTGGACGCCAGCGAGTGCTCGAGGCCTACCGCCATGCGGTTGCGGCCCGTTACCGATTCTTCAGTTACGGTGATGCCATGTTCATTCGGCCATGAGATTCGAGATCGTTGCGAGGGACGGTGCGGCACGATCGGCGCGGATCGGATTCACCCGTGGCGAGATAGAGACGCCCGCCTTCATGCCGGTGGGCACCTATGGCACGGTGAAAGCAATGACGCCGGAAGAGCTTCGGAACGGCGGTGCGCGCATTATCCTCGCGAATACATTTCATCTCATGCTGCGTCCCGGGCTCGAAATCATCGAGGCGCACGGGGGGCTCCACCGGTTCATGCACTGGGACGAGCCGATCCTGACAGACTCGGGGGGGTTCCAGGTCTGGAGTCTCGGTGCACTACGCAGGATCGATGAGCATGGGGTTTCGTTCCGTTCGCCCGTGGATGGAAGGGCGCTCTTTCTGGGCCCGGAGGAGGCGATTGGTGCCCAACGGATCTTCGGATCAGACATCGCGATGGTATTCGACGACTGCACTGCGTATCCGGTAACCGAGGCCCAGGCTCGTGCATCCATGGAACGGTCCTTGCGCTGGGCTGAGCGCAGCAAGCAAGCGTTCATGAGCAACGCTGGTAATGGAAAAGCGCTCTTTGGCATCATCCAGGGAGGTGTGTACCCTCATCTTCGGGACATCTCGCTTGCCGGGCTTCGCCAGATCGGCTTCGACGGGTATGCCGTGGGCGGACTCTCGGTTGGAGAGCCCAAGGAAGAGATGCGCCGCATCTTGGGGCATCTTGCGCCCAGCCTGCCGACGGAGTACCCGCGTTATCTCATGGGGGTTGGCACGCCGTCTGACCTCGTCTTGGCGGTGCGAGCTGGCATTGACCTCTTTGATTGTGTCCTGCCGACACGGAATGCCCGCAATGGCTGGCTGTTTACACACGAGGGTGACGTCAAGATCCGTAATAGTGGTTACGCGCGCGACCTCAAGCCGGTTGACCCACACTGTGATTGCTACACTTGCACGCATTACAGCCGGTCCTATCTGCGGCATCTCCACCAGCGCAATGAGATTCTCGGAGCACGTCTCAACACGATCCACAATTTGAGGTATTATCACACCTTGATGGGGGATCTGCGCCGGGCGATCATCGCTGGCGCGTTGGATCAGTTCGTTGAGGCGTTTTACCGGATGCGTAATAAACCGGTGCCGAAGCGGCATCCATAACGACCCCGCCGGGACCGCAGGCAGCATGTCGCATACGCGGCGTACACGATAAATATAAAGGCAATTTCATGAGTTTTCTGATCCGCAAAGCCTTCGCGGCGGCTCCGAGCCGGACCACCCAGGGGGGCGCTGGTTCGTTCTTCGCGCTCGCGCCACTTGTCCTATTTTTCATCGTCGCTTATTTCCTGCTCATGCGTCCGCAACAAAAACGCATGAAGGAACACCGCGAGCTTTTGGCGGCACTGACGAAGGGTGATGAAGTAGCGATGTCGGGGGGGATGCTCGGGCGCGTCCTGGATGTCGGGGATGTGTTCGTGACCCTCGAGATCGCGGCAAACGTCTCAGTGAAGGTCCAGAAGCAGGCGGTCCAGTCGGTCCTGCCGAAGGGAACGCTGAAATTCTGAGAGGCCCGGGACCGCCGGGGGCCGTGGCATGTGTTTGGCCGGAAGGAATGCGGCTGCGGGGGAAAGCCGTACCGCATCACGGAATTCACCCCCGATGCGCCCGGCATCGTTGCCAGGCTGGACAGACCTTAATATCATGGCGCCTCATGAAATATCGTTATGCTGTAAGCGGGGGCCCGCACCGGCCCCGTGGATGGGCGCGCAGACGAAGCGGTACCGCTCAGGATGGTCGAAGTCTGATGTACGCACGAGTCCTCGAACCCCTTGGTCGCTGGGGGTGTTGTGAATAATCAGTACCCGCCCTGGAAGAATCTGCTGATTGCGGTCGTGATCGTGCTCGGGATGCTCTACGCATTGCCAAACCTCTATGGCGAGGATCCGGCGATCCAGATTTCGGGTGTGGGTTCGACCAGCGTCGGTACGGGTACACTTGATCGCGCGGAGGCGGCGCTCAAGCAGGCAGGGCTGCCCTATTCACGGCCGACGCTCGGGCCGAAGGGTGCTAAGCTCCGTTTTGTCGACACCGAGACCCAGTTGCGTGCAAAGGATCTGGTGGAGAAGACACTTGGTGAGCGCTACACCGTGGCACTGAACCTTGAGCCAGCGACCCCCGCTTGGCTCAGTGCAATCGGCGCGAAGCCGATGTATCTCGGGCTTGATCTGCGCGGTGGGGTGCACTTCCTGATGGAGGTTGACATGAAAGCCGCCATCAGAAAGGCCATGGAGACCGAGGTCGGCGATCTGCGACACCTGCTTGGGAATGCCAACGTGGGTTATCTGTCGGTCGACCGGGAGTCCGATGGGCTCCATATCGCGTTTCAGAATGAGGCTTCGCTCAACGCAGGGCGCCGCCTGATCGAGCGTCACCATCCGGACCTCATCCTGAGACCACTGCCGAACCATCGGTTACCAACCCTGCTTGCGACCCTCAGCCCGGCGGAGATTCAGAAGAAACAACACTTTGCTCTGGTACAGAACGTCACCGCGCTCAGGCGGCGTGTGAATGATCTCGGCGTTGCACAGCCGATTATCGAACAGCAAGGCAAGCGGCGCATCGTGGTCGAGCTTCCCGGTGTTCAGGACACCGCACGAGCGAAACAGATTCTCGGGCGCACGGCGACGCTTGCCGTGAAGATGGTCGACGAGTCACACAGTCTTGCCGCAGCGCTCGCAGGAAACGTGCCACCGGGCGACAAGATTTATTATGACCGCTACGGCCATCCGATCCTGCTCAAGCGCCACACGATCTACTCAGGTGACGACATTGTCGATGCCTCGGCCGGATTCGATAACCAGACCAGCCAGCCAGTTGTATCAATCACGCTCGATGCGCGGGGCGCTGCGCGCAATGAACGCGTGACCCGGCGCAATGTCAACAAGCGCATGGCGGTGGTTTATGAGGAGATTCGGTCCCATCTCGTACGCGATGCGCAGGGTCGGCCGGTCCTCAAGAATGGCCACGAGGTCATGCGTACTCACCGTATCGAGCAAGTGATAACCGCGCCGGTGATCCGTGAGCCGATCGGCGCGCGTTTCCAGATCACGGGTATTGGCAGCATCAAGACCGCGCGTGATCTCGCGCTGTTGCTGCGCGCAGGCGCGCTCGCGGCACCGGTCAAGATCATCGAGGAGAGGACCGTTGGTCCGAGTCTCGGCGCCGCCAACATCCGCCGTGGCTTTGACTCCACGATGATTGGATTTGCGGCGATCGCGGTCTTCATGATTGTGTATTACCGTTTCTTTGGGCTGATCGCTGCGGTTGCGCTTGTCGCCAATATGATGCTCTTGGTGGCGTTGCTGTCCCTCCTTCAGGCGACGCTTACCCTGCCGGGCATTGCTGGCATAGCGCTCACGGTCGGCATGGCGATTGATGCCAACGTGCTGATTTTCGAGCGTATTCGGGAAGAGCTTCGCGCCGGGAATACGCCGCAGGCATCGATTAATACGGGCTATGAACGTGCGCTTGCCACAATCATCGACTCCAACATCACGACACTTATCGCCGGGCTCGCTTTGCTCTGGCTTGGATCAGGTCCGGTGCGTGGGTTTGCGGTAACACTGTGCATCGGTATCATGACCTCGATGTTCACGGGTGTGATGGTGTCGCGCGCCCTCGTCAATGCCTATTATGGCCGCCGTCGGCGGCTGAGCCGGATCGCAATCTGACCATGGAATTCTTCCACATCAAGCATGACATCCCGTTCATGCGCTACGCGCGGGTCACGACGATCATCTCGGCGCTGACTTTCATCGCCGCAGTATGGATGCTCGCCACGCGTGGACTGAACCTTGGGGTGGATTTTACGGGAGGCACCGTGATGGAGGTGGTTTATCCGGGACCTGCGCGCCTTGATGAGGTTCGTACGCTGCTCGCAAGGTCTGGGTTCAATGACACTACTGTGCAGAACCTTGGCACGTCCAGCGACGTACTGATCCGCCTGCCGGCGAAGGCGGGGCTCACGAGTGCACAGGTCGGTGACCGGGCGTACGCTGCGCTGCGGGCGCAGGCTCCAGGTCTTCAGCTTCGTCGCGTCGATTATATTGGCCCCGAGGTCGGCAAGGAACTCTTCAATGACGGCGCACTCGCACTGCTGCTTGTGTCGTTCGGGATCACAATCTACCTCGCGTTTCGCTTCGAGTGGCGGTTTGCGATTGGCGCAATCGTGGCGACGGTGCACGATGTCGTGATCCTGCTGGGCCTGTTTTCGTTCTTTCGGTGGGATTTTTCTCTTACTGTGCTTGCCGCGGTACTTGCGATCCTAGGTTACTCTGTGAACGATACCGTAGTTGTTTTCGACAGAATTCGGGAAAACTTCCGCAAGCTGCGCAAAGGGACGATATCACAGGTCATCGACAATGCGATCACGAGGACCTTGTCCCGTACGGTGATGACGCATGTCATGACGCAGCTCATGGTATTGTCCATGCTGTTCCTCGGGGGCCGTGTGCTCTTTTATTTCGCTCTGGCGCTTACTATTGGCATCGTCGTTGGTACCTACTCGTCGGTGCTTGTGGCGAGTCCTATCGTGATGTGGCTCGGTATCTCGCGTGATGACCTGCTCCCCAGTCGCAAGGAGACCGCTCAGTACGACGCACGCCCATAAGTGCCTGGGGGGCCGATCGTCCGGAAAAAGACGCATCCTGTCGGCTTGAGGGTCGTCTTACGCGCTCCGCCGTGGTACTCCGGCACGGGGCAGATCACGCGGGTGCACCTCATGACTATCGCAAATCTTGCGAGCCTCTGGCGCGCTGATTCGTTGTTTCAGGTCGGCATGGCGGTCGCGGTGGCTATTCTCGCGCTGTTCATGCTCCGCCGCCGTGCGCACCGCCTGATTCTGCTCGTCGGACAGATGGGGGCGTTCCCGTTCAAATGTGTCCGCAGCGTGTTGGTGGGGCTTGCGGCTGAGATCGGGGAGCGCAATCGCACAGTGCTGCTCGCCCAGGCCCGGCACGAAACCGGAGGGTATCTCGAGAAGGAGTTTCGTTCGGTGGACGAGAGTCTGCGGCGCGACCTTGAGGCGTTTCCGGAGCTGCATCAGACGCTCCTGCGCCAGGCGGCGGCGATCGAGGATGATCATCGCCAGTCGGGCAAAATGCCGCCGCCGCCGACCGAGTGGAATCATCTTATGTCCGTGTTGACCCGCGCGCAGCCGCCGGGCGATGAGTCCGTGCAGAGCCTGTGGGCTGGGTTTCGCAAAGATGTTGCCCGGGCACAGCGCCAAGCACTTACAGATTATCGCAGATCTTACGAGGGTCGCCATCGGCTGCTTGAGGCGTTACGGCCCGCCCTTGAACACCTGTGTGATACGCTTGCGCAGGTAGACCATGATCTCGTGATGCTGCGCGAACGTGCCACTGCGATAGATCATTATATGCGCCGCTACGATGCGATTGTGGCAGGTGAAGACCAGGTGGTGCGTACGCTCACGTCGTCTGCTGTGGTCCAGTTCGTGACGGCGCTCCTCCTGACCGTATTTGTGGGTGCAGGCTATGTCGCGCAGTTTCTGCTGCTGAGTCTCGCATTTTCCGGCGGAATGTCATCCGAGCCGAGCCACCTGATCGCTTTTTGCCTGCTCACGGCGGGTGGCCTTGCCGGGCTTATGCTGACGGAGGCAGGGGATCTCTCGGGGCTTGTGTCTCTGCCTGCGTCCATCCGCCCGGGGGCACGCCGAGGGGTATTGTTCGGCGCCTTGGGCATTCTGTTACTACTGGCGTCTGTCGAGGCCGCGGCAGCCCTCTGGGCCCCGCGCCCGCCAGCCTCGGCCGGCGTCCTTGGGGGCTGGGGGCGTGGTGAAATGGCACTGTGCCTGGCGCTGCTGCCCTGGCCACTTGCACTTGCCCCGCTGCCACTTCAGTCCCTGATCTACAGCCTGCGCGCGGTGACGGGTCTGCTTCTGCGTGCGTTGATCGGGTTTCTCGCGGTGTTTTGCGGGCTCGTCGCGCGGCTCATCACACAGCTCGCGTTCGCGGCCATCATCCTCTACGATGCGCTCATCTTCGTGCCGCTTGCGCTGCTTGTGCTGGCGCGCCGATTGGCCGCTTCTCATGTGTTTACCCCGTACCATAAAGGGTCCGGACGCCCAACCGCGGATCCCTGATCCGACGGGTTGGGGCTATTGTGCGGAAACATGCATTGGACGGCTAAATCGGCTATCCTTATGCCTCTTTTGTGGACAGAGGCTGACATGAACGAGGCGGCGAGAATGGCCCGGCAATCCGGGTGGGCACGGGTGGCGCACGAGTCGCTCCAAAGCTTTGACCCCGACGTCGCCGCGGCCATCGGGGCCGAGGCGCAACGCCAGGAAGATCACGTCGAGCTCATCGCGTCGGAGAACTATGTTAGCCGCGCGGTTCTCGAGGCCCAGGGTTCGGTGCTCACGAACAAGTACGCCGAGGGCTACCCGGGCAAGCGCTACTACGGGGGTTGCGAACATGTCGACGTGGTGGAACAGCTCGCGATCGATCGTCTGAAACGCCTGTTTGGGGCAGCCTACGCCAACGTGCAGCCGCATTCCGGTTCGCAGGCTAACCAGGCTGTCTACGTTGCCCTGCTCGAGCCCCATGACGTCATCCTTGGGATGAGTCTTGCCCACGGTGGCCATCTTACGCACGGTGCCAAGGTCAACTTTTCCGGGAAGTATTATAAGGCGGTGCAGTACGGCATTGACGAGCGCACGGGCGAGGTGGACTACGCAGAGATTGAGCGGCTAGCAACTGAGCACCGACCGAAGATGGTAGTCGCTGGTTTCAGTGCTTATTCTAGGATCCTCGATTGGAACCGCTTCCGTTGGATTGCGGACAAGGTGGGGGCCTATCTGTTTGTCGATATGGCGCACGTGGCCGGGCTCGTCGCCACGGGGCTCTATCCGAACCCCGTGCCTGTCGCGGACGTCGTGACCTCCACGACGCACAAGACCCTGCGTGGGCCGCGCGGCGGGATCATCCTTGCGCGGGCAAATCCAGAGATCGAGAAGAAGCTGAATTCCACTATCTTCCCTGGGATCCAGGGCGGGCCGCTCATGCACGTCATTGCAGCTAAAGCCGTGGCGTTCGCCGAGGCGCTGCGTCCGGAGTTCCAGGACTACCAGGAGCGCGTGGTAGCCAATGCGCGCGCGATGGCAGCGGTAATAATGGAGCGTGGCTACAAGATCGTTTCGGGCGGCACCGACGATCACCTGTTCTTGGTCGACCTGAAGGGTCGGGATCTCACGGGGCGCGACGCCGAGGTAGCGCTTGGGCGGGCGCACGTTACAGTCAACAAGAATGCTGTTCCTGGGGATCCACAACCGCCTTCAGTCACGAGTGGTCTTCGAATCGGGACGCCGGCGGTGACGTCGCGCGGTTTCGGGGTGCCGGAGGTGCGCGAACTTGCGCTCTGGATCTGCGATGTCCTTGATGCTCCACAGGATGCGCGTGTGCTCGAACGGGTACGAGGGCAGGCGCAGAGACTTTGCGCACGATTCCCCGTCTATGCCAGCGATTGACCTTGTGATAGGCGGGTTGCGTATTACCGCGCCGCCCCGCCGGCATGCGATGCCCTTTCTGCACGGCTGAAGATACGCGCGTCGTCGACTCGCGTCTCGCGGGCGATGGTGTCTCGGTGCGGCGCCGTCGCGAATGCCCGCGCTGTCTCGAACGGTTCACGACCTTTGAGCATCCGGAACTGCATCTGCCTCAGGTCATCAAGTCTGACGCGCGGCGCGAGCTCTTTTCGGCAGACAAGTTGCGTACAGGTATCCAGCGTGCTCTGGAAAAACGGCCGGTGGATACGGAGCGCGTGGACGCGCTAGTGCAGCGGGTGGTGCACCGGATACTCGCGGCTGGCGATCGCGAGATTTCGAGTCGCCGGATCGGCGAGTGGGTTATGGAGGAGCTGAAGCAGCTCGATGCTGTAGCCTATGTCCGGTTTGCGTCCGTCTATCGCAGTTTCCAGGATGTCAGCGCGTTCAGCGAGGAGATCGAACGGCTCAGGAATGAACGTGCAGACAATGCATCGCCCGTAGAGCCACAGACAGGGCAGCAACTAAAACTTCTTCCTGAAGACAAGGAATGAGTCGGGCGGACCGGTGTCACATGGCGCGTGCGCTCGTGCTTGCAAGACGTGGGCTCACCACCACGGACCCGAATCCTCGGGTCGGTTGTGTCATCGCTTTGGGCAATGAACGGATAGGGGAGGGATGGCACGAGCGCGCGGGTGCGCCACATGCTGAAGTGAATGCGCTCGCCGCGGCAGGCCAGCGGGCCGAGGGCGCAACTGCTTATGTAACGCTCGAGCCCTGTGCACACATCGGGCGTACGCCGCCCTGCACGGATGCACTGATCGGTGCGCGGCTTGCGCGCGTCGTGGTTGCGACAATTGACCCGAATCCGCTCGTCAGGGGTTCGGGTATTGCGCGCTTGCGTAAGGCGGGTATCGCGGTTGAGGTCGGGCTTCTTGAGGGCGAGGCGCGAACGCTGAACCCCGGATTTTTTCAAAGGATGCAGGCGGGACGACCGTATGTGCGGGTCAAGCTCGCGGCAAGCCTTGACGGGCGTACGGCCACCGCAGACGGTGAGAGCCGCTGGATCACAGGTGAGCCCGCGCGTGCCGACGTGCAGCGCTTTCGTGCTCGCTCGTCTGCGATTCTCTCGGGTATTGGCACTATATTGCGCGACAACCCACGGCTTACGGTAAGGCCGTCAGTGGTGCGCCCGCCGCTTCGCGTGATTGTGGACAGCCGTTTCCGGACACCCCCGGGCGCTCGGTTGTTTCGAGAATCGGGCCCCGTGCTCATCGCTGGGGTCGCGGGAGCAGCAGGCGCGGCGCAGATTCTGCGCGTATCGGGCGCCGAGATCGCTGTGTTTGAGGCCACCCAGGGACGCGTACCGCTCGCGGATCTCTTGGGTCTGCTCGCGACGCGCGGTGTCAACGAGCTGTGGACTGAGGCAGGGCCGACGCTGGCTGGTTCGCTCATCGGAGAGGGTCTCGCCGACGAGATCATCCTCTATCTCGCACCTCGACTTTTGGGTGCTAGCGCCCGTGGGCTCTTTGATCTTCCCGGGCTATTACGACTTGAGGAGTCGCCTAGACTCAAGATCGTAGACGTGCGGCCCGTGGGGGATGACTGGCGCGTGATCGCGCGTCTGGAGAACACCGGTCAGTGAGCCGGGAAGGAACCATGTTTACTGGAATCGTACAGGCGATTGGGGTTGTTTGCGAGTGCCAGGGCACACGGGACCGAAGAGTCGCCGTGGACTCTCCTTCATGGGACTGGTCGGCCGTTGCGGTGGGAGATAGTGTCGCCATGCAGGGAGTCTGTCTCACTGTCAGTGTGCGCCGCCCAAAGGGTTTCCAGGCAGATGTATCGGAGGCAACACTTTCCTGCACCACACTCGGATTGCTTGTGCCTGGAGCGCGCGTCAATCTGGAGCCTGCGCTTATGCTTAAGGATCGACTTGGGGGACACCTTGTGAGCGGTCATGTGGACGCGGTCGGAAGGCTGCGTTCACGAAGTTCGGCAGGGGAGTCCCTCAGGCTCGAGTTCACGTACCCCGAGGAGCTGCGTCGCTATCTCGCGATCAAGGGATCTGTCACCGTCGACGGCGTCAGTCTTACAGTCAATGAGCGGACCGTCGACACCTTTGTGGTCAACCTTGTGCCGCATACGCTTGAGGCGACAACGCTCGCAACGCTAGTGCCTGGGGATCCCGTCAACCTCGAGGTTGACCTGATTGCGCGCTATCTTGAGACACTCCTCTCGGATCAAGACCAGAAGGTTCATGCGGTAAGCCGGAAGCTGCTTGAAGAGCACGGTTTTCCGGCCGGAATCCGTGACCCTAATCGCGTATAATCCGGAGAATCACAGAAGGAATCTCCCTTGGCGATCAGTCCTATCCACGAAATTATCGACGAACTACGGCGCGGCCGCATGGTCATTATCATGGATGATGAGGACCGCGAGAACGAAGGCGACCTTTTAATTGCGGCAGATGTGGTGCGCCCTGAGGATATCAATTTTATGGCACGGCACGGGCGGGGACTCATCTGCCTGACGCTTACGCAGGAACATTGCCGCCAGTTACACCTTGCTCCGATGGTTGCGGACAACCTGACGCCCCGCTCTACCCGGTTCACGGTCTCGATCGACGCGGCCCATGGCGTGACCACCGGGATCTCCGCGGCCGACCGCGCAATGACGGTCCGCGCGGCCGTCAGGGTTGACGCTAAGCCAGCCGATCTCATCCAGCCGGGACACGTATTCCCGCTGACCGCGCAGCGCGGGGGTGTGCTTGCGCGCGCTGGCCATACGGAGGCTGGTGTTGACCTTGCAAGGCTCGCTGGCTTCGGCCCAGCGGCCGTGATCTGCGAGATCTTGAAGGATGACGGCAACATGGCAAGACTGCCTGAGCTTGAGGTATTTGCACGTACTCATGGACTCAAGATTGGCACGATTGCCGATCTCATCGCATACCGGCTCGCGAATGAATCGAGCGTACGCCGGGTGGGCGAGCACACGCTCCAGACGCAGTTCGGCGAATTTCGGATGATTGCCTATCATGACGAGATTGAGGACCGGGTCCATCTCGCGCTAGTGCACGGCGTACTTGATCCGGCGCGCCCGGTACTCGTGCGGGTCCATGTACATTCGAGTCCGTGCGATCTGTTTATGGAGACTCACCGTCACGGATCCTGGACCCTGGCAGGGGCCATGCAGCGCATTGCCGTGGATGGAGATGGCGTCGTGGTCGTGCTTGACCAGCCGGAACCTGCAGCAGATGTGCTTCGGCGCCTGCGACATTTGCAAGAGGGCAACTGCGGCATAGAATGGACTTCGGGTCGCGATGAATTGCGGACCTACGGGCTCGGCAGCCAGATCCTTGCAGATCTTGGTGTGCGCGAGATGCGCGTGTTGAGCCACCCGAAGAAAGCGCCGGCGCTGTCCGGTTTCGGACTCAGGATTGTAGGTTATCTCGAGACGAACGAGGATGGGTATAGGGGCGGGGCTGAATCTCAGAGGGAGGTACGATGAGTATTCATTATACAGAGGGAAGTCTTAAGGTTGAGAATGCGCGCATTGGTATAGTGGTTGCGCGTTTTAATGATTTTATCGTCGCGCGATTGCTTGATGGTGCGCTCGATACGCTCCGGCGTCACGGCGTGCGCGACGAGCGCATCGAGGTGGTGCGTGTCCCCGGGGCGTTCGAGGTGCCGCTTGCGGCTGTGCTCATGGCACAGAGCGGACGGTTTGACGGGATCATTGCGCTTGGTGCCGTGATCCGCGGTGAGACACCACACTTTGATTTTGTCGCCGGAGAATGTATCCGGGGCATAAGCCAATTGATGGTAACGCATAAACTCCCGATTGGACTTGGTGTGCTGACGGTCGACAATATTGAGCAAGCGATCGCACGGGCGGGTGCCAAGGCAGGCAACAAGGGGCAGGAGGCGGCGCTCGCGGTGATCGAAATGGTCGATGTCGCGCGGCAGCTCAAGGTTGCGCGAGCGGCCGTGGTGCCGTCTTCCGAACGTGCCGGCTCAGGCAGTGGCTGAAACGCCTGCGTCGGCGAGTGGATCCTCGGGAAGCATCGCGGGGTGCGGCCCCCCGCGTAAGGGCGGCCGCAAGCGGGCGCGCCAGGCTGCGGTTCAGGCGTTATACCAATGGCAGTTGACGGCGCAGCGTCCGGACGAGATCGAGACCCATTTTATCGACGACCATGATCTCAAGGGTGTTGATCGCGAGTACTTCCATGTCCTCGTGCGCGAGATCCCTCTGCATCTGCATGAGCTCGACGACCACCTGACCCCGCACCTGGACCGTGCGATCGACGAGATCGACCCTGTCGAGCGGGCGATTCTGCGCATTGGGGCCTATGAATTCGAGTTTCACCCAGAAATTCCATACCGCGTCATCCTGAACGAGGCTATTGAACTTGCCAAGATGTTCGGGGCTGAGCATGGCCACAAGTTCGTCAATGCAGTACTCGACAAGGTGGCGGCGGATCTGCGCAAAAGTGAAGTGGCTCCCGCGTGACCGGTGAGTTCGATCTCATCCGCAGGTATTTTTGGGACGCGAGTTCGTTGCGCGATGATGTCGTCACTGGCATCGGGGATGACTGTGCGGTACTCGCACCACCACTCGGCATGGAACTCGTGGTCTCAACCGACACGCTGGTCGAAGGCGTGCATTTTCCCGAAGGCACCCATCCCTCGGATGTCGGCTACAAGGCGCTCGCGGTCAATCTGAGCGATCTCGCCGCGATGGGCGCCGATCCCGCCTGGTTTCTATTGAATCTGACACTGCCCAGGGCGGACGCGGAGTGGCTTTCCGGATTCAGCAAAGGACTCCTCCAGCTCGCGCGGGACTATCATATTGCGCTCGTTGGCGGCGATACCACGCGCGGCCCGCTTTCCGTGACAATCACAGTCCACGGTTTTGTACCGCAAGGAGGCGCGATCAGGCGTCGTGGCGCACGTCCCGGCGATGTCGTCTATGTCACCGGATTCCTCGGCCAAGCCATACTGGGTCTTAAGTGCTGGCGACGCGAGATCGATCTTCCCGAGGAGTTTCTGCCTGGGGCCCTGGACCGTTTCCTGCGCCCAGCCCCGCGCCTCGACGAGGCACGTGTTTTGCGCGGGCTGGCCTCTGCGGCCATCGATCTTTCTGACGGGCTCGCTGCGGATCTTGGTCACCTGCTCGAGGCGAGCGAGGTTGGTGCACGAGTTTGGCTCGAGCGTTTGCCAGTATCGCCGGCTTACGACAGTGTCTTCGGGTCTATGGGCTGGGATCCGGTGCTTGCAGGCGGAGACGACTACGAGCTCTGTTTCACGCTGCCGCCTGAGCAGCGACGCGCCTTCCACGGGCGGTTCGTGGATTTTAGCTGCGGCTTCGCTGAGATTGGCGAGATTGAGGCAGAGCCAGGGTTGCGCCTCATAGGAGCTGGCGGCAGCCCCTATGCGCTCGCGTGCCCCGGTTATGACCATTTTGCGGGATCCTGAAAGTGTCTCTATCCGGTTAGTAAAGGTAGCCCGACGGCTCATCGCAACCGGGTTTGGTGCCGGCCTTCTCCCTTGGGCACCGGGCACTTTCGGCACGGTTGTCGGGCTGCCACTTGCCTTTGTGATCGAGCGGTTCTCGATGGCAGGGCATCTGCTCGTGGTGTTCATCCTTTTCACCATTGGGCTTCCGGTATGTGGTGACGTTGCCCGCGAGCTTGGCCAACGCGATCCCCAATCCATTGTCTGGGACGAGATCGTGGGTGTGCAAGTCGCCCTTTTGGGCTCGCCGCTTGCGCCTTGGCCGTTCCTCTTCGGGTTTGTGCTCTTCCGTTGTTTCGATATTTTCAAACCGTTCCCATTGCGGCGTCTCGAGCGGCTGCCGGGAGGGGTTGGCATCATGGCAGATGACGTCGGTGCCGGGGTTTATACGGCCCTTGTCCTCTGGGGGGCGCGGTCATGGCTCGCGACGTCATTGCGGCTCTGACTGAAGCGCTCGGTCGCGCGCTTATCGCCGACAGGCGCCGGCTTGGTGTCGCGGAATCCTGCACGGGAGGTGGCCTTTCCTATCGACTCACCGAGCTGCCAGGAAGCTCGGACTGGTTCGATCGTGGTTTCGTGACCTACAGCAATGTTGCGAAGACCTCACTCCTCGGCGTGCCAGAGGGTGTTATAGCGATGCATGGGGCAGTGAGCGCCGAGGTGGCCGAGGCCATGGCGCGCGGGGTGTTGGATAGAGCGCCGGTCGATCTTTCAGTCGCCATTACTGGCATTGCCGGGCCTAGTGGCGCTTGTCCTGGCAAGCCAGTTGGTACCGTCTTTATCGCAGTGGCCGCACAGGGGCATCTGGGTTGCCGACGGCACTGGTTCGCAGGCGATCGCGGCGCGGTCCGGCGTCAGTCGATCGAACATGCGCTGCGGGCCTTGCTCGATCTCCAGGAAGTGTTTAAAAACGCCTAGATTTCAGTGGTGAGGGACGTCCGCGCGGTTTTATGAAATAATGATCCATCTGACGTATCCAGCTTCCCCGGGGGGATTGATCGATGGACAGCAATAAGGACAAGGCATTGATCGCGGCACTGAGCCAGATCGAGAAGCAGTTTGGAAAAGGCTCAGTGATGCGCTTGGGGGATCAGGGGACAGTGCCGCCCGTGGAATGCATTCCGAGTGGTTCGATCGGTCTTGACCTTGCGCTCGGGATCGGGGGACTGCCCCGCGGACGGGTGGTCGAGATCTATGGCCCGGAATCTTCCGGAAAGACCACGCTCACGCTCCATGTCATCAGTGAGGCCCAGAAGCTTGGTGGCACAGCGGCATTCATTGACGCTGAGCATGCGCTTGATCCAGGTTATGCCAGGATGCTCGGGGTATCCGTTGACGATCTCCTTGTTTCGCAGCCCGACTCCGGGGAGCAAGCGCTCGAGATCACGGATATGCTGGTGCGTTCGGGCGGCGTCGATATCGTGGTAGTCGACTCAGTGGCGGCGTTGACCCCGCGGGCGGAGATTGAGGGTGAGATGGGCGATTCGCACATGGGGTTGCAGGCACGTCTGATGTCTCAGGCGTTGCGTAAGCTCACCGCGAATATCAAGCGTTCGAATACGATGGTCATCTTCATTAACCAGATTCGCATGAAGATTGGCGTTATGTTTGGCAATCCGGAGACCACGACCGGAGGCAACGCGCTTAAGTTTTACGCCTCGGTTCGGCTTGACATCCGGCGTACCGGTGCGATCAAGAAGGGCGAAGAGATCATTGGCAGTGAGACACGCGTCAAGGTGGTGAAGAACAAGCTTGCGCCCCCTTTTCGCCAGTGTGAATTTGACATCCTCTATAACCAGGGGATTTCGAAAGAGGGCGAACTCATTGATCTCGGGGTCGCGGCGGGCTTGGTGGAGAAGTCTGGTTCCTGGTTCAGCTATAACGCCGAACGCATCGGACAGGGCCGTGACAACGCGCGCCAGCATTTGCGAGACAATCCTGCGGTGGCCGCTGACATCGAGTTGCGCATCCGCGAGACGATGCAGGGCAGACCCGCCGGTCCTGTGTCCGCAGTCGAAGAGCGCGCCCTTCCAGCGACCGAAGAAGCCGGTCTCTAAAAGGACGTTGCAAAAGCTCACCGAGCTCAATGTGCTCTACCGCAAAGCGGTGCGGGCGCTTGCGCGCCGCGAGCATGCGGTTGCGGAGTTACGCCAACGTCTTTCCGACGCTGCGCCCGCCAAGGAGGTCGAGTCGGTATTATCCCTGCTTTGTCGCGCGGGATTGCTTTCGGACGCGCGGTACGCGGAGGTACGGAGCGCGACTGCCCATAGGCGCGGGTGGGGGCCAGTACGACTTCGCAGGGAACTTGAGGCGCGCGGGGTCGCAGCCGAGACGATCGATGAGATTGTGGGCGACAGCGCTCGACGATGGGTCGAGGAGGCAGCACAGGTACGGTGTCGGCGCTTCGGGACAGATATACCCAAAACGCCCGCGGAAACAGCCCGACAGATCCGCTTTCTGCAGGGCCGCGGTTTTACAATGGAGCAGATCAGATGGGTCCTGAGGACCGCGCACGATGACGGTCTTGAACAGGGGTAAAAGGATCGACATGAAGAGTAGTGACATCCGGCAGCGTTTCCTGCAATTTTTCGAGGAACGGGACCATCGCATTGTGCCCGGCAGCTCGCTCGTGCCCGCCAACGATCCGACGTTGCTCTTTACGAATGCTGGTATGGTGCAGTTCAAAGAGACATTCCTTGGACACGAACGCAGAGCCTACCGCCGCGCGGCCAGCGCGCAGCGCTGTGTGCGCGCAGGGGGAAAACATAACGACCTCGAGAATGTGGGCTACACTGCGCGTCACCACACGTTTTTCGAGATGCTTGGAAATTTCAGTTTTGGGGACTACTTCAAACGTGAGGCCATCCGCTTCGCTTGGGAGTTCCTCGTAAGTACTCTCAAGTTGCCACCTGAACGGCTCTGGGTCACGGTATTTGAGGAAGATGACGAGGCGGTCTCGGTGTGGCTTGATGAGTTGTGCGTAGACCGTAATCGTTTCGCACGCATCGGTGCTAAGGACAACTTCTGGTCAATGGGCGACACCGGCCCGTGCGGCCCGTGCTCCGAAATCTTTTATGACCATGGTCCCGAGGTTCCGGGCGGCCCGCCTGGAACCCCAGAAGCCGACGGTGACCGGTACGTTGAGATCTGGAACCTCGTGTTTATGCAGTTTGACCGAGACGTGCAGGGGCGCTATCACCCGTTGCCGAAGCCCTCAGTCGATACTGGCATGGGACTGGAGCGTCTCGCTGCGGTCATGCAGGGAGTACACAGCAATTATGATACCGACCTCTTCCAGGGATTAATTCGGTTTGCAGCCGATGCGCTTGAGGTCAAGGATCGGTCCGACAAGTCGCTGAACGTGCTCGCCGACCATATCCGTGCTGCGGGATTTCTCGTAACCGATGGGGTGGTGCCAAGTAATGAGGGGCGCGGCTACGTGTTACGGAGGATTATCCGCCGCGCGCTGCGCCACGGAAACCGGCTGGGGGCGCGTGAGCCATTTTTCCACGAGCTTCTCGCCCCGCTCGTCACCGAAATGGGAGGCGCATATCCGGAGTTGGTGCTCGGGCAGGAACGAGCTGCGAAGGTTTTGAGGCAGGAGGAGGAGCGCTTTGCCGAGACCCTCACGCAGGGGTTGAAGATCCTTGAGGAGGATATCGCGCGTCTGAATGGGCGAACGCTCCCTGGTGAAAGTATCTTTCGTCTCTATGACACCTATGGTTTTCCAGTTGACCTTACCGCTGACATCGCGCGTGAGCGCGGGTTTTCACTCGACATGGCAGGCTTCGAGCGGGCAATGGATGAGCAGCGCGCCCGCGCGCGGGCCGCAGGCGCCTTCAAGGGCGTTTATGAGGGCGCACAGGAGGGTATTGCCACCGAGTTCTCAGGGTATGAGACCACTGAAGACGAGGGGGTTGTGCAGCGCATTACCCGCGAAGGCGTTGTGGTAGAAAAGCTTGAAGCGGGAGAGGACGGGATTGTCTACCTCGACCGCACGCCGTTTTATGCCGAATCTGGTGGTCAGGTCGGAGACCGCGGCTGGCTGCTTACGTCTCATGGTGCATTCAAGGTCAATGATACGCATAAGGGCCACGCACATGTCGGCCAAGTGAGTAAAGGGCATATCGCGGTCGCGGACCGGGTTGCATGCGAGATCGACCGCGACCGGCGCAAGAAAGTGGCCTACAACCATTCTGCAACGCATCTCTTGCATGCGGCACTGCGCCGGATCCTCGGAGATCACGTCCAGCAAAAAGGGTCACTGGTCGAACCCGAGCGGTTGCGGTTCGATTTCGTGCACTTTGAACCCTTGACTGCGGAGCAGATAGAAGACGTCGAGCGCGATGTGAACCGTGTGATCCGAGAGAACTGCGACGTTGAGACCCGGCTCATGGCGGTTGACGAGGCAATCGCCTCGGGCGCGCTCGCGCTCTTTGGTGAAAAGTACGGTGAGGAGGTTAGGGTAGTGGCGCTTGGCGGTTTTTCAACTGAGCTTTGCGGAGGCACCCATGTTGTGCGAAGCGGCGATATTGGTCTTTTCAAGATTGTTTCGGAGTCCGGTGTTGCTGCGGGCATCCGGCGCATCGAGGCCGTGACCGCGGACGCGGCGCTCGACTATGTGGTGGCTACCGAGCGGCGGCTCCGGCGCGTTTCTGCCCTCCTCAAGGTGACGCCGGACGAGACTGAACGGCGTGTTGAACAAATGAATCAGCGGATCCGGGTGCTCGAGAAAGAGGTGAGTCAGCTCCAGGCGAAACTTGCGGCAGGTGTTGGCGATGACCTCCTCTCTCGCGCCGAGCTGGTAAATGGCGCCCGTGTGCTCGCGGCGCGTCTTGAGGGTGCTGATAGCAAGGCGCTACGCGAAGCGCTCGACCGGCTGAAGACACGGCTTGGGTCAGGTGCCATCGTGCTCGCGGCGGTTGATAGCGATCGACGGGTGACACTTGTCGCGGGCGTGACCAAGGATTTGACCGCACGCTTGCACGCGGGTGATCTCGTTAACCACGTGGCACGCCAAGTGGGCGGAAAGGGCGGGGGCCGGGCAGACATGGCTCAAGCCGGTGGCTCAGACCCAGATGGGCTCGATGCGGCGCTCTCAGGCGTCTGTGGTTGGGTAGCGCAGGTTCTGCAATAGCGCCAATGTTTACGGGGATGGCGGAAGCAGATTTAATGCGCGCGTCTTATTGTTGGCGGGTTGTTTCATGACCTTGATTGTTCAGAAGTTCGGAGGGACCTCGGTCGGCAGTATTGAGCGAATCAACGCGGTCGCTGACCGTGTGGTCAGAGCGCGCCTGGCTGGCCACGACATGGTGGTGGTGCTGTCTGCCATGAGCGGGGAGACCAATCGCCTGCTCGCGCTCGCCCA
Organism: Pseudomonadota bacterium; assembly: GCA_021777335.1. GTDB lineage: Bacteria > Pseudomonadota > Gammaproteobacteria > Acidiferrobacterales > Acidiferrobacteraceae > JAJYDT01. The sequence continues at coordinate 62,445 of JAJYDT010000007.1, forward strand.
TGACCTTCATAGCGACCCGCCAGCACGCGAGGTTGATGTGCTGCTTGCAACCGGCGAGCAGGTGACGATAGCGCTGCTCAGTATCGCACTCGCGCAACGTGGATGCGACGCACGGTCCTACACGGGGGCCCAGGTGCACATCCGTACGGACAACGTACACGGGAAGGCGCGGATCTTGGACATCGATGATGCACGCGTGCGCGACGACCTGCGGAAGGGACGGGTTGTTGTTGTGGCCGGATTCCAGGGAGTCGATGAGGACGGCAATATCACCACGCTTGGCCGGGGTGGATCCGACACCACCGCCGTGGCGATGGCTGCGGCGCTTAAAGCCGACGAGTGCCAGATATACACTGATGTGGATGGTGTCTACACGACGGATCCCCGGATCGTTCCAGAGGCGCGTAGGCTCGAATGTATCACCGTTGAGGAGATGCTTGAGCTCGCAAGTCTGGGAGCAAAGGTGCTTCAGAGCCGTTCCGTCGAGTTTGCTGGGAAATATAAGGTGCCGCTACGGGTCCTATCGTCGTTCGACGATGGGCCAGGCACACTTATCACTCATGAGGAGAGCGGGATGGAACAGGTGCTTATTTCAGGGATCGCCTTTAATCGTGACGAGGCCAAGTTGACCGTCAAAGGAGTCCCGGATCAGCCCGGGGTGGCATATGCAATTCTCGGGGTGGTGGCAGACGAGCACATCAATGTCGACATGATTATCCAGAACGTGGGTGCGGATGGGACGACCGATTTCACATTTACCGTCGATCGGACAGACTATCGCAAGGCCACCACTGTACTTGAGCAGATCGCAAAAAAGCTCAGGGCTCGTGAGGTAACCGGAGACGATAGGATCGCTAAGATCTCCGTCGTCGGCGTTGGCATGCGCTCTCACACCGGTGTGGCAAGTGTCATGTTCAAGGCGCTTGCGGATGAAGGTATCAACATCCAGATGATCTCGACGTCGGAGATCAAGATTTCGGTAGTGGTAGAGGAGAAATATCTCGAACTCGGGGTGCGTGCGCTGCACAGCGCCTTTGGACTAGAGAAGGGGCAGGTGCGCACTGGGTCCGTGACCCATTCGGCGTAAGTCCAAAGACTGTCTCTTGGGTGGGCAGTCATATGAATGGTAATATAAACGAAACAGGCGGCTGGTGGTCGAAATCGCATAGGACCATCTCTCAAGACAACCGCGTGGTGGAGCGGGCGGCACAGGGAGTGGGTATCCGTTCAGGAAGAACGTGTTCCCGAGTTCCCTTAATTAACACGGGATTATCGGTCGCTACGAAAGACAGGGGTGCGCGATGCTGATTTTGACCAGAAGGATAGGTGAGACGCTAAATATCGGGGACGAGGTACAGGTGACCGTTTTGGGTATTAAAGGTAATCAAGTTCGCATTGGAGTGAGTGCGCCGAAAGAGGTACCGGTGCACCGCGAAGAGATCTACGAGCGGATCAAAAAAGAGAAAGAGGCAGGAAATGTTCCGCTGCAGGTCCAGCATAAAGAAGGCTGATCCACGTTTTGTCATCGCCGAGTAACGACTTAAGGAGAGATGGCCGAGCAGGTCGAAGGCGCTCCCCTGCTAAGGGAGTATGGGGTCAAAAACTCCATCGAGGGTTCGAATCCCTCTCTCTCCGCCATTTTGGCTGGCTGGGTTTATTGACATGCTTAGTCTGTGTTCAGATAATGCCGCTTTTTTTCAAAAGCGCCCGTAGCTCAGCTGGATAGAGTACCTGGCTACGAACCAGGTGGTCGGGAGTTCGAATCTCTCCGGGCGCGCCATAATTCGCAGATTCATCAAGCAGTTGGCGAACCTGATCCGACCACCCTTTGTTTCAACAACACGAGTGCGGGACTTTTGCGGGACTCCTGCCCGCACACCGTCTCGGCCGCCGCAATCAGACTGGCCAACTCCGCCGCCGAGTAGTGCGTGGTGATACGCCCGGACTTGTGCCCGAGCAGATCCTGGCGATCCTCGAACGACACGCCCGCGGCCCGTAGTCTCCGCCCAAACGTGTGTTTGAGGTCGTGCACCCGCACCTGCGGCAGTCCGGCCCGCCGCCGCGCCGCCTGCCACGCGGTGTTGTTCATCGCCGCCACCGGCTTGCCCTGGTAGGTGAACACATATTCCGCGTGTGTCCCCCGGAGCGTTTCGATCACATGGCGCGCGACCCGGTTCAACACCACCACGCGCTCTTCCCCGTTTTTGACGTGCCGCCCGGGGATGATAAACACGGTGGTGGCGAGTTCCGGCACCGCCACTTCCCACGCCCACTGAAGCCCGCACACCTCCTGGTCCCGACAGCCGGTGTTGACCTTGAAGAGCGCCATCCGCGCGAGGTGCGGCGGGAGCTCTCCGAAGAGCCGGGTCTGCTCGTCCCACGACAGCGGATAAGGAGCACGCGCATCCTCGACCTTCAGCAGCTTGATCTTGGGTGCGGTTGCCAACCACGTCAGGTGGTGCTCGTCCAGCCATTCGGAAGCCGCCAGATTGAGAATGTGCCGCACCACCCCCAAGGCCAGGTTGATGCTCTTGGTCTTGAGCCCCTGCGCCCGCCGCGCGTCCACGAACGGCCGCAACGTCCCCATATGGACCGACGCCAGCGGCACATCGCCGATGAAGGGGTCCAGTTGTTTCAGATGCGTCGCCTCGTCCGCCACCCGGCGTTTGTGCTGACTCTCGTTGAGATACCGCGTGGCGGCTGCGCGGAAGGTGCGGTCCGGCCGGACGCCGTAGACGACGGCCTGCCGGATCGCTTCCAGCCGCCGCGTGAGGTACTGCTCCGCCTCCGCGAGGTCGCGTGTGCCAGTGCTTTCGCAAAGGCGTCTTCCTCGGACCTGTTTGTCGATGTGCCAGACTCCGTTCCGCCGGCAGAGTCCAGCCGTTCTGGTGCGTCCCATGGTGTACCTCCTGCAAGGTGACCGGGACGCCCGTTGCGGGATTTATAGTGATCCACCCAGGCGTCCAGTTCAAGCCGGTCAAACGCGATGCCTTGTACGCCGATCGGCACCACCGTGAGGGTAGGGCGTACCTCGGTGCGGAACCGATTGCGGTCCATGCCAAGATAAAACGGCGCATCGCGGGCGCGGATCAAACGTGGCACTAGGCGTGCGCCGCCCGCGGCCTCGGGAGCCACGCGCTGCGCCCGCCCGGACACGCGATCCTCGGGTGTTGTCGGCGCTCCGGGGTTCCGGTGCACGTGCGGTCGATCTGCAAAGGTCATCGTTTGTCTCCCGGAGCCTGTCTTGATAATCGGTAAGCGGGGAAGAGGCCGCGGGGGAGGTCCGCTCACCCCGTACAGCGGGGTTCATGCCCCGTCGCCCGGAAACGTGCAGGACGCAGCAACGTCTGCCGCGTTTGATCACGGTGCCTCGCAGTGCAGACACGGAGCTACGATCCGATCGGACATGAGATCGTACTCACTTAATCATCACCGTCACCCACGCGACCAGACCGCCCATGAAGAGGCCCCCCAGGAGGGGCCCCATCCAGCCCTCCGCCTCCTCTCGCAGCCACTGGAAGAACGCCACCCCGGTCACCGGGGCCAGCGCCAGTCCGAGCGGTGCCGTGAGCAGTTGTTGCGCCACCAGAAGCCACGTCGCCAGGCGGGTGTCGATCGGTGCGGCCCCCGCATAGACGATTCCGAGCACCACCCCGCCGGCCGCGAGCAGCAGTGCGCTCAGCCACTGCACCGTCGCCCGCGCCTGGGTCCGCAGCGTCAGCGCCTCGTGGCCGAGCTGCTGCACGGTCTCGATCGTGCGGACCCGCAAGGTCCCGTCGACCTGGGCCACGGCGGCTTCGGCCTGGGTCTTCGCCAGCGCCTGCAGCGTCCGGGCGGTGTGCGCGACGGTGGTCTGCGCCACCTGGGCCAGATCCTTCGGCATCCGTCCGAGCACCCCGGTGAGGTACTCGTGGTAGGCCACGAGGATCAGGATCGGGTCGTCCTCCTCGGCGTGCAGCGCCTGCGCGAGCGCGAGGAGCCGCAGCGCCGTCTCCTGGGTCGGTGCTTCCCGGGCAATGAGCCGGTAGAGCTCGCGCGCGGTCATTGCAGCACCTCCGCAAACAGCGTCCAGAAGGTCTCACGGTGGCGCTCCAGACGCACGCGTTTCCCGAACGCGAACTCGGTGCACCCGCGGGCGAACGAGAGCCGCCCCGCCTTCAGACTGTCATAGACATCGTGCAGATCCGGCACCACCCCCTCGCGCCCGCCCTGGGCGAGCACGGACTTCCGGATCGCGGAACCTTCCCACAGCGTGAAGTCGGTCCCGAAGCGCTGGTTCTTCAGCACCACGATCCGATCCGGGCCCAGGGCCTCGAGGAACCCCGCGAGCGGGCGCAGGGTCCACTCATCGCGGTTCAGGAGCCACAGGAGCCAGAACCGGCGCCCGGCCGCGCGGAAATGATCGAGATAGGCCCGCAGCAACGCCCCATGGGCGGTGACATAGGCGACATTGGCCGCGG
>JAJYDT010000041.1 GCA_021777335.1 Pseudomonadota bacterium
GTCAGCCGGAACTCCATCGTAACCTCGCTATCCTGCCCGATCATCTCTGGCAAAACGCTCCTCCTGCCACGAGCACCCGTGGCGGCGATCGCCGTCCCATTTCCGGCATCCGGCCTGTCTCTTCGCCAACAACCCGATGCCCCGGGAAACCGCTTCGTGCGCTGCCCGCCCAAAGCACCCGCGCGAGAAACCGGGCCGTGGACCCCATGCGCCACCGGAACCGGCACCCATCAGCGTCCCGCACGAAAAGAGACCGCGCAAGTGCCTGTGGGTTCACGTCCGCAAGACCGTCCAGGACCCCAGGGGCCACCCGCCCGCCCGCTGCCGCCCCCTGCTCCGGAAGGCGGTGCGCCTCAAGGACCTCGACGGGGCCCGGGGAGACCTCATGAGCCGCCACCCCCCTTAAAAACGCCGAGCGCATCCAGTACCAGCAGGAAGGCACCGAGGGTGATCGCCGAGTCCGCCAGGTTGAACGTGTACCAATGCCAGCTCCCGATATGAAAGTCGATGAAATCGACCACCTTGCCCAGCCGGATACGATCCGCGAGATTGCCGAGCGCGCCCCCGAGCACCAATGCGAGCCCGGCGGCAAGGCCATCCTGGCCACGCGTGAGCCCCTTGAGCGTCACGAGGATCACCACCGAGATCACGATCGCGATCCCAATGAAGAGCGCATTCTGCCAGCCCGATTCGGTGCTCAGAAACCCAAACGCCGCCCCCCGATTATACGTCAACACGAGGTTGAGTACGGGCGCGAGCCGCACGGGCCTTGCGAGGTGCCGCACCACCTCCCATTTGCTCCATTGATCCAGCAAGGTGACCACCACCGCGAGCCAAAGCCACCGGCGGATCATGCGATCACCCGCACTTCACCCGGGCCTGCGACATTGGTCGCACAGCGGGCACAGAGTTCGGGATGATCGGCGGCGTACCCGACGTCGGTCGTGCGGTGCCAGCAACGGACACATTTCCGGCCGTTGGCCGCGGTCACGAGCACGTGGAGACCTGGCAACGCCGTTGCCACCGCTTCGGTCGGTCGGGCGGTGTCTGGCAGGACCTGTGCGCCTGAGGTGATCAGCACGAACCTGAGTTCCGGGCCCAGGCGATCAAGCTCGGCCTTGAGATCGGCCGCAGCAAAGAGCCGAACGTCCGCGTCCAGCGAGGACCCGATGGTGCCCGCCGCCCGCAGCCGTTCGAGCTCGGGCCCCACCTGCTCGCGCACCGCAAGAATCCGCCCCCAGAAGCCGGTATCATCAAGCCCATCGGCGCGCACGACCTCAGGCAGGGTGTGGAATGTGGTCAGGAACACGCTCGCCTCCCGCGCACCCGGCATATACCGCCACAGCTCGTCGGCTGTAAAGCTTAAGATCGGCGCGATCCAGCGCACGAACGCCTCCAGGAGGTGATAGATCGCGGTCTGCGCCGACCGGCGCGCCGGGTGCCCCGCCGGCAGCGTATACAGCCGGTCCTTCAGGACATCGAGGTAGAAGCCGCCCATGTCGACGACGCAGAACTGGTGCAGCCGCTGATAGATGAGGTGGAACTGGAACGCGTCATACGCCGCGACGATATCCTCCTGAAGACGCGCGGCGCGGGTCACCGCCCAGGCATCAAGCGGCAGAAGCGCGGAAGCCGGGAGCGCCGTTCCGGGATCGAATCCCGAAAGATTCGCGAGCAGGTAGCGGGCGGTATTGCGGATGCGCCGGTATGAATCAGACACGCGGTTCAGGATCTCGGGTGAGACACTCATCTCAGCCGAATAATCCGTGGCCGCAACCCAGAGCCTCAGCACGTCGGCCCCGAGTGTTCCCGTCACCTGCTGCGGCGACACAATGTTGCCGCGGGATTTCGACATCTTGTGTCCGGAGGCATCGACCGCAAATCCGTGGGTCAGCACCTCCCGGTAAGGTGCCGTGCCATACGCCGCGGTCGAGGCAAGCAGCGACGACTGAAACCAGCCGCGGTGCTGATCGGAACCTTCGAGATAGAGATCGGCCGGAAACGCAAGATCTGGACGCTGGCGCAGCACCGCCGCATGCGTGGTTCCGGAATCGAACCAGACGTCGAGGATATCACTCACCTTCTCATAGCGTCCCGCCTCTGCGCCCAGGAGCGTCGCCGGATCGAGATCGAACCACGCGTCGACCCCGCGCTGCTCGATGTCGGACGCAATCTTTTCGATAAACTCGGCGGTCTTCGGATGCGGCTGCCCTTCCTTGTCCACGAAAAACGCAAGCGGTACGCCCCAGACACGCTGGCGCGAGATGCACCAGTCCGGGCGGCTTCCAACCATCCCCGCGATGCGGTCCTGGCCCCAGGACGGCACCCAGCGGACACGATCAATCTCGGCAAGCGCTGCCTGCCTGAGCCCCTGGCGATCCATGCCGATGAACCACTGCGAGGTGGCGCGAAAGATGGTGGGCGTCTTGTGGCGCCAGCAGTGTGGGGCACTGTGCGTCAAGGTCGTGGCATACATGAGGCGGCCATTGCCGCGCAGCGCCTCGATGATGCGCTCGTCGGCCTCGCGGACAGATAGTCCCTCGACCAGCACGGTACCCGCGACAAAGCAGCCCCGGGCGTCCACCGGGTTCGTCACGGCGAGCCCGTACTTCAGTCCGGCCACATAGTCTTCGGCGCCGTGTCCAGGGGCGGTGTGGACCGCGCCGGTACCCGTCTCGGTGGTCACATGGTGGGCAAGGATCACGGGCACATGCTTGCCCTCGATCAGCGGATGCTGTGCCAGCAGACCTTCGAGCGCACGGCCGGGAATCACGGTGAGCACCTGGTATGACTCACCATAGCGCTGCATCGCCGGTGCGAGCAGCGCGCGCGCGACGATCAGGCGCTCGGTTGCGGTCTGCACCAGCGCGTACTCGATATCGGCACCCAGGGCAACCGCTTCGTTCGCGGGAAGCGTCCAGGGCGTCGTCGTCCAGATGACGATCGACACGCGACCCCGGCCCGCCGACCCACCGACCCGCGCGGCGAGCGCCGTATTGTCGAGCGGGAACCGCACGTCGATGGCGTTCGCCGCACGGTCCTCGTATTCGACCTCGGCTTCGGCGAGCGCAGAGCGGCAGTCGAGGCACCAGTGCACCGGGCGGCGACTGCGATAGACATGGCCCTTGGCAAAGATCCGGCCGAGCGCACGCAGGATCTCGGCCTCGAACCGGTGATCCATCGTGAGATACGGGTGCTGCCAGTCGCCAAAGACACCGAGCCGCTGGAAATCTTTTGCCTGCGCCGCCACCTGGCGCGCGGCGTACTCCCGGCAGGCGGCACGGAAGGTGCGCGCATCCACCTTCGCGCCCACGCGGCCGATCTTCTTCTCGACCATCTGTTCGATGGGAAGACCGTGGCAATCCCATCCCGGCACATAGGGGGCATCGAAACCGGCCAACCCCTTGGACTTGACGATAATATCCTTCAGGATCTTGTTGACCGCATGTCCGATATGAATGTCACCATTGGCGTAAGGCGGACCATCGTGCAGCACGTAGCGCGGTCGCCCCTTGGCTGATGCACGCATGCGCTCATAGAGGCCAAGTTCCTGCCACCGCTGCAGCTGCTCCGGTTCGCGTGCGGCAAGATTGGCCTTCATGGGGAAACCGGTCTGCGGGAGATTCAGGGTGCTCTTATAATCGTTTTCGCTCGCCATGCCTGCTTCCAGACGCATCCTCTCGTTGCAAAAAGAACTGGCGCGCCTGTTCGATATCGCGACCAATCTGTTCCTTCAGCTCATCCAGCGACCCGAATCGGCGTTCGTCGCGCACCCGGTGCAGAAACTCGACCGTGATGCGCCGCCGGTACAGATCACCCTCAAACCACAAAAGATGGACCTCAAGCGACGGCCTCCGGCCGTCTACGGTGGGCCGGAAGCCGGCATTGGCCACGCCTGGGTGCACGCCCGGCCCGATCCCATGCACCTCGACTGCGAACACACCCGATACGGGCAGTGAACGCCCGCCGAGCGCCACGTTCGCCGTCGGCGCCCCGAGCGTCCGTCCGCGACGGTCACCGGCAACGACCCGTCCTGAGATGGCATAGCGGCGACCAAGACAGGCCTGCGCTTCGGCCAGATCGCCCCTGGCGAGCGCCGCGCGGATGCGTGTGCTGCTGACGCGCGCCCCCTCGAGCACTAGGGTCTCGGTCGCCTCCACGGTGAACCCGGAGCGTGCCCCGAGATCCGTAAGCAGCGCAAAATCCCCGCGCCGGCCCTTGCCAAAACGGAAATCGTCGCCGATGACGAGATGGCGCACATCGCTGCCTGCAACCAGGACCTGGGTGACAAACGCCTCTGCGGTCATGGCGGCAAGCCGGGCATTGAACGGCAGACAGAGCACACGGTCGAGGGGTTGGGTACGAAGCCGCTCGATCTTCTCCCGCAGGCTGGTGAGCCGCGGTTCCTCGCCGGGCCTGAAGAACTCCCGCGGCTGGGGTTCGAACATGACGGCCACACGGGCAAGGCCGCGCGCTGCGGCAGCCTGGGAGACCTGCCGCAGTACCGCCTGATGCCCGAGGTGCACACCATCGAAGTTGCCGATGGTTGCAACGCAAGAAAGGCGTTCACCACCCCGGGAATCCCGTAGAAGCTGCATGGCGCGGATCAGGATTTTTTAAGGCGGACAGAGTACCCGGTCAGGGCGAGCGGGTCCAGCATGAGCGATCCTGCGGGCACTAACAGGCCCAGTCAGGATCACACTCCTCGATGACCTCCTTGAGCGGGCGCCGGCTGCCATAACCCTCGTCGTAATCGTGGTAGTGACCGATCTTGAGTTCCGGAAATTTCCAGCACAGGTACCCGTCACCGGTATCGAAATCGACGAGCCACAGACCTTTCACCACCAGCCCAAGACGTTCCATCTTCGACACCCAGCGTTTGACGATGATCTCGTATTCGCGCTCGATCGCGCGTATCTGCGGATTGGTCGGCAACATCCCCGCGAGCGCGCGGCGCACAGGTTCAAGCTCCGCATGGGCACCACAGGTGATGCGGCGCACCAGCGGAAACAGGCTCTTGGCCTCCGACAGGGTGAACACACGTGGGTCATTGTAGGCGACAATCTGATGGATGTTAGACATGGGGCCCTTCCCCCTCCGGGCTGAGCCGAAGCCGGGTCTGCAACAACCACAGCACTGTAACATAAACGACAAAACCGGTCATGACCCAGAGCGAGAGCGAAAGGGCACGCTCAGCCCCAGTCCGCTGTATCCAGACGTTGAGGTCGCCTGCACCCCAATACAGCAGGGCGCCCATGAGCGCGGCACCCGCAGACACCTTGGCCAGGAACAGCCACCAGCCGGGTGCCGGCCGGTAGATGCCCGTCGCGCGCAGGCCACGGAGCAGCAGTCCCGCATTCAGTACACCGGAAAGCGACGTCGCGAGCGCCAGACCCGCGTGCGCGAGCGGCCAGATCAGGATCAGATTGAAGACAATATTGGTGATCAGTGCAATCACGCCGATGCGCACGGGGGTCTTCGTGTCCTGGCGTGCGTAGTAGCCTGGCGCCAGAACCTTGATCATCACAAAGGCCGGTAGCCCCACGGAAAAGGCGATAAGGCTTCTCAGGGTCATCGTGACGTCGTAGGGCGTAAAGGCACCATACTGGAACAGGGTCGACAACAGCGGGCCTCCGAGCACGGCGAGACCGATCGCGGCGGGCGCTGTCACTGTGGCGACCCAGCGCAGCCCCCAGTCGATGGTGTGCGAAAACGTGTTTGGGCCGAGCCGCGCATGTTTTTCCGAGAGCGACGGCAGGATGACGGTCCCAAGCGCGATGCCAAACACGCCCAGCGGGAACTCGAGCAGACGGTTCGAATAATAGAGCCAGGAGACGCTGCCGCTTTTGAGGAATGACGCCAGCACCGTGTCGATCACGAGGTTGACCTGCGCGACTGACGCCCCGAAGATCGCCGGCAGCATCAGCCGGAAGACGCGCTTCACCCCTTCATGCGCGAAGCCGATGCGCGGCCGTGGCAGAAACCCAAGCCTCAGCAGAAACGGCAGCTGGAACAGGAACTGGGCGGCCCCGCCGATGAGGACACCCCACGCCAGCGCAAGCACGGGGTGCTCAAGATGGGGGGCAAGCCACCAGGCCGCACCGATCAGCGACAGGTTCAGCAACACCGGGGTGAATGCCGGAACCGCAAAGTAGCCACAGGTGTTGAGCACACCGGCCGACATCGCCACGAGTGAGATGAACATCAGGTAGGGGAAGGTGATCCGCAGCATCACCACCGTGAGATGATATTTCGCCGGCATGGCGAGAAAGCCCGGTGCGAGCACAAAGACCACGGCCGGCGCAGCCACTACACCGACCAGGGCGACACCCACGAGCACAAGCGTCATCGCGCCCGCCACGTTGTCGAGAAACTGTCTCGCCTCGCTTCCGTTATTGTTGACGCGGTAACCCGAGAACACTGGCACAAATGCCTGCGAGAACGCGCCCTCGCCGAAGATGCGCCGCAGAAAATTGGGGATGCGAAACGCGACGAAGAACGCGTCCGCGAGCGGTGTAGTGCCTACGAGACGGGCCAGCATCATGTCCCGGACAAAGCCGCTGATGCGGGAGATGATGGTCATGCCCCCGGTGACGAGGGTCGATTTGAAAAGCTTCGCGGCCATGGGGTCGGGTGAGTGTACTTGAAAGTCGGGTCGCTACCTAGGGAACCCGCTGTTGATCAGCGCCCGATGCTGGCGGAACGCGCCAAAAGCGCCAGCGTGTATGCACCTGTCGGCGGCCGAACCTGCGGGACTCAAGAACGGATAACCTGCGTTCCGTTCGGCGGTGAACGACCGTCAGGCGCATTCTGCGACCAAAACCGCGCACAGGGCAAACCTGCATCCATGTCCCCGTCTTAGAGTCACCAGACAAGCGGCAGAACCGCTGCGGCATCCGATCGGGCCGCGTCAGGGGTCGTGTCTGTCCAGTCGGCCCCGGAGGTCTTCGGTTCACCGGTTGCGCTACACTCGTGACCCGAAGCCGGCGTGACCGGGTCCGGCCTGGCCAGGACAAAATAGGGCATCTGATCAAAAAATGCAGGCGCTCGTCCTGCAAGGCCGCCCGGCACGAGATTTGGGTTGCGGCTATCATCAGGAGATGCGGCACCCGGAACGACACGTATGTCTACTATCCCACAGACACGGGCGCGACCGACAGCCGCGCGTTGCATCGAGCTTTCATAGAGAGCGACTGGATCGTATATGACCGATGATACTCCGGCAACAGACGCGCCTGCCGCTCCGGGCCAGACGGCGATCGGTCGCGGCATCGTCTGGAGCCTGCTCGGGCAAGGCGTGCCCATGGCGGTTGCCGTGCTCACGATCCCGCTCCTGGTACACCGGCTCGGCCCGGACCGGTTTGGGCTGCTGACGCTCTCCTGGGTAGTCATTGGTTACTTCAGTCTGTTCGACCTCGGGATCGGGCGATCCCTGACCAAGGTGGTCGCGGAAAAACGCGGATCCGGCCAGCAGGGGGAGATCCCGGTCATGATCTGGACAGCGCTCCTGCTCATGCTGTTGCTTGGCGTGGTCGGATCCTTGACGCTGTGGGTGCTGTCCCCCTGGCTGCTGCAGGATGCCCTCAATATCCCCGTGGCGCTCCGCCACGAGGCCCTGCGTTCGTTCTACGCGCTGGCGCTTGCCATACCGGTCGTGATCTCGGGCGCCGGACTGCGCGGCGTGCTCGAGGGATACCAGCGTTTCGGTCTTGCGAACGCGGTGCGTGCCTGTATGGGCGCATTCACGTTTCTCGGGCCCCTGATGGTTTTGCCGTTTTCACGCGACCTGACCGATATCGTCACGGTGTTGATCGTGGGCCAGGTGCTCACCTGGATCGCCTATCTGTCCGCATGCGCCCATGTGGTCCCGGACCTGTTCCGCGGCCCCGCGATCGCGAGCGCCGCAGCGAAGGCGCTGGCGCGCTTCGCCGGCTGGCTTACGGTCACGAACATCGTCGGACCGATCATGGTGTATTTCGACCGGTTTCTCGTGGGTGCGCTGGTCTCGCTATCGGCGGTCACGTATTACGCCACCCCATACGAAATCATCACCCGGATCGGTTTTATCCCGGCGGCATTTGCCGGAGTGCTGTTCCCGGCCTTCGCCGCAAGCTCTGTGCATCAGCGGGAGCATGCTGCCCGACTCATGGGCCGGGGCATCACGTACGTCTTTCTCGGATTATTTCCGCTCGCGCTTATCGCGGTCACACTCGCGCGCGAAGGTCTTTCCTTATGGCTTGGAGCGGCATTCGCCACCGCCAGCACCGGCGTTTTACAATGGCTCGCGGCCGGCGTCTTCATCAATGGCCTTGCGCAGATACCCTATGCGCTCGTGCAGGGATTCAACCGTCCCGACGTCACAGCCAAACTGCACCTCATGGAACTGCCGTTCTATCTCGTGCTCGCCTGGCAACTGATCCTGCATGATGGGATTGAAGGCGCGGCTGCGGCCTGGACGGTACGTGCCGCCGTCGATGCAATGCTGTTGCTCGCGGTCACTGCCCGGCTCCTGCCCGAGACGCGCCCTGTGATCCGCCGCCTCGGCCTGGCGTTGCCAGCGGCACTGATCGTCTTTGTGCTGGGCACACAAGTCCCGGGGCTTCCGCTGCGATTGTCATTCTTCACCGGCGCCACGCTGCTGCTTGCTGTCATCGCGCGACGCTCTGGAATATTGTCCAGGGCACGTTTTTCCGCTCATGCGCCATGAACAACGGTCCTCCGCGGCAACACCGCACGTGATCCAGGGCGAGCCACCCTTACGCAAGCAACCCCGCCCGCGCTGCGCGCTCTGCGGTCATTTCTCCGGGGTGCTGCACACCGGGCTTCATGACCGGCTGTTCGGTGCCGCCGGAACCTGGGATCTGGTGTCCTGTACAAATCCCGGATGCGGTCTGGTATGGCTGGATCCGATGCCCTCTGATCGCGAGCTCGGCAAGGCCTACGAGGCCTACCCTACGCACGCGGCGACGGCACCGCGCGCAACCCCGCTCAATCGAATGTATGGGGCCATACGGGATGGCTACCTGAAGCGCCGTTACGGGTACCACCAAGGCACTGGACCGCGCTGGTTGAGGCACCTCGCCCCCCTCGTCTGGCTGCACCCAGCCGGACCGGAGCGCTTCGGCGCGAGCGCCATGTTTTTGCGCGCGCCGTCCCCGGGCGCGCGACTGCTCGATATCGGTTGCGGCAATGGCATGATGCTGCTGCGCCTGCAGGCCCTTGGCTGGGACGCGGAAGGGATCGATGCCGATGCCGAGGCGGTAAAGGCAGCGCAGGCCTCGGGCGCGCACGCGCGGCACGGAACGCTGGCGGCCGGGGACTATCCGAACGACTACTTTGACGCCATTTTGGTCAATCATGTCCTTGAGCATGTACCGGATCCGCTCCAGCTGCTCACGTACTGCCGCCAGATTCTGCGCCCCGGAGGTTCGCTCGTGGTGATTACCCCGAACACTGACAGCTGGGGGTGCCGCCGGTTTGGCAGAAACTGGCGCGGGTTCGAGTGTCCGCGACATCTTTACCTGTTTAACGTACGCAGTCTGGGCTGCACCGCACGCAAGGCGGGGCTGATCCCGAGCACACTGAATACCCTCGCCAAGGGGGCAGACCACATCCTGTCCATGAGCCGTTTCCTGGAACGGCATGAAAACACCGGAACCCCGGTCGCGGACAGGAAATATCGGGTATCCGGTATGGCCTATCTGACAGGGGAACGGCTGCTTCGGCTGTGGAATACCTCTGTCGGCGAAGAACTCCTGATGATCGCCACCAAGTAGCAGGCCCGCGCCCCGCTCATGCCGCGCATTTGCGCCATTGTCCTTAACTACTTCGGATCACACGATACCGAGGCCTGCGTCGATTCGCTTGCGACCGCTCCGGTCGACACGCTCTATGTCGTCGATAACTCGGCCCATGAAGAAGAAACGCGAAGAGTGCGCGCCATGATCACAGGCTTCGCGGGCGGACACCCGGTGCCCCGCCTGGAACTGCTTGCAAGTCCACGGAACCTGGGATTTTCGCGCGGCGTCAACAGCGCGGTACACGCGGATCTGCGGTCCGGGGGGCACGACTATTACCTGCTCATGAACAACGATGCGCGTGCCACACCCGGGATGGTGGCGCAGCTCGTCCGGCGCATCGACTCCGAACCCGGGTGTCTGGCGGTATCGCCCAGGGTGCGGGCGAGCGACGGCAGTGAGCGCGGCATGGTCTGGTACCACCGCTACCTCGGTTGCCAATGCCAGCGAAGGTATGCCCTGAGCTTCCCGGTGGTATCCGGCTGCTGCCTCCTGCTCAGCCGAGCGGCCATCCAGGACGGCATGCTTCTCGACGAGCGCTTCTTCATGTATGGCGAAGACGTGGCCTTGTGCTGGCGGATCCATTGTTCAGGCGGGCGGGTCCTGATCGATGATGACGCCCATGTGCTCCATGAAGGGAGTCAAACCTCCCGTTACGGCAGCCTGTTCTACGAATATCATGTGGCACGAGGACACGTCCTGCTTGCGATGACGACCTGGACCAGCCCCCTCGAAGTACCGCTCATGCTGGCTACCCGGTTTCTCTCCCTGCTGGCACGCGCCCTCCTGCGCGCCGTCCGTCTGCGCCGACTGGCACCGCTCGCTGCCTTTGGGCTCGCCTGGCTGCCCCTGGACGCAAGCGCGGTATCGCCACCGGCCCCAGCCGCCGGGACCCCGTCTGCGCGTTGACAGACGCCCAAAAAACAGGGATAGTGCCGCGTTTTCAAGCCGCTTTTAGCAAGGAGCAGTGATGGCGAATACCGCACAGGCGAAGAAACGTTCGCGCCAGAATGAGCAGCACCGCGCACGCAACGGCGCCCTGCGCTCGGCCATGCGCACACAGATCAAGAAGGTGCTGAAAGCGGTACAGGAAAAAGACAAACCGGGCGCGCAGACAGCCTACCGGCAGGCAGTGTCTGTGATTGACCGGGTCGCGGGACGCGGCATCCTGCATAAGAATGGTGCGGCGCGGTACAAGAGCCGGCTGAATGAGCGGATCAAAGCGCTGTAGGACTTCCCGACCCGCACATCAAAGGATGACCAGGTTGTCGCGATGGATGAGCTCGGGCTCGTCCACGTAGCCAAGAACACTTTCAATGCGGTCGCTCGGCTGGCCCTTGATCCGGGCCACCTCCTCGGCACCGTAGTTCACGAGACCACGTGCCACCTCGGCCCCGCTCGGATCGACACAGACCACCATTTCGCCGCGCGCGAATGTGCCCTCGGCACGTACTACCCCGACGGCAAGCAGACTGCGCCCGGAATCCCGGACCACGCGTGCGGCACCTTCGTCGAGCCACAGGGTCCCCCGCGTCTGCAACTGCCCGGCCAGCCACTGCTTGCGCGCACCCATGCGGTTTTGTCCCGGCGTCAGCAGGGTGCCAAGATCCTTTCCCGCGAGCACCCGCGTCACGACCTGATCCTCGCGGCCCGAGACGATCACGGTAGCAGTGCCGGAACGGGCAGCCTTGCGGGCGGCGCCGACCTTCGTACGCATCCCACCGCGCCCCAGCGTGCCCGAACCGCCGGCCATGGCATCGAGCGCGGCGTCATCCGCGCGACCCTGACTAACGAGGCGCGCATCGGTGTGGCGTTTCGGATCGCGGTCGAAAAGCCCCTGCTGGTCGGTCAGAATGATGAGCACCTCGGCCTCGACAAGATTCGCCACGAGTGCTGCCAGGGTGTCGTTGTCGCCAAAGCGGATCTCCTCGGTCGCGACCGTGTCGTTTTCGTTGATGATCGGGATCACGCCAAAACCGAGCAGGATACGCAACGTGCTGCGGGCGTTCAGGTAACGCCTCCGGTCGGCAAGATCATCGTGGGTCAGCAGGATCTGTGCGGTATGGAGTCCGTGGCGCTGGAACGCCGATTCGTACACCTGCACAAGACCCATCTGACCGATCGCAGCCATTGCCTGCAGCTCGCACAAGGCATGGGGACGCGTCTTCCAGCCGATCCGCTGCATGCCGGCGGCAACCGCCCCAGAGGATACGATCACCAGCTCGACACCCCGTTGCCGCAGGCGCGCGCATTCCGCCACCCAGCCGTCGATGGCCGGCACGTCGAGACCCTGGCCGCCACGCGTCAGCAGGGCGCTGCCGATCTTGATCACGGCACGCTGTGTCCCCACGAGCTCCGAACGGCTATTCATCGGACGTCACCGGACCGGTCTCGAGGCGCGCCATCAGCGCTCGCGCCAGTGCAACGCATCCCTCCCCCGTCGCGCCCGATACCAGAAACACCGGCCCCTTCCACGCTAATGTCTCCTCCAGCAACCGCCTCTGGGTTGCACGGTCATCCGCCGTCAGAAGATCGATCTTGTTCAGGACAAGCCACCGCTCGCGCTGCGGCAGCTCAGGGTCGAATTCTGCGAGCTCCCGGTTCACGGTATTTACTCCATCCACAGGGTCGCCTGCAAGCGGCCCGATATCCACGAGATGCAGCAGGATGCGGGTGCGCGAGATGTGGCGGAGAAACTGGATACCCAGTCCGACGCCTCTGTGCGCGCCTTCAATCAGGCCCGGAATGTCGGTCATGACGAAACTGCGATGCGCCTCGACACGCACGACCCCGAGCTGGGGATAAAGCGTCGTGAAGGGGTAATCGGCGATCTTCGGCCGGGCATCCGAAAGCGCCCGGAGCAACGTCGATTTCCCGGCATTCGGCAGACCGACGAGTCCGACATCCGCAAGCAGCTGCAACTCGAGTCTGATGCTGCGCTCTTCACCGACGCCACCGGGGATGATACGCGTCGGTGTCCGGTTAATGCTTGATTTAAAGCGGGTATTTCCGACACCCCCCTGGCCCCCGTGGGCCACCAGCAGTTCTTGCGCAGCCTGCGTCACCTCACCGATGAGATCGCCGCTCTCGACGTCCGTGACGATCGTGCCCAGCGGTACCGGGACACGACGGTCGGCGCCCGCGTGCCCTGTGCAATTGCGTCCGCCGCCACGCGCACCGTGCATGCCCTCGAAGCGGCGCGTGTAGCGAAAATCCGCGAGGGTGTTGAGACCAGCGTCGCCTACGAGATAGACACTGCCGCCGCGACCGCCGTCACCGCCGTCCGGACCCCCTCGCGGCACGAATTTCTCTCTGCGGAAACTGAGTGCACCGTCGCCACCATTGCCGCCGTGGACCACGATGACCGCTTCATCGACGAATTTCATGGACCCGGCCTGATTGGAATCGACATCTAAGGATATCCGCCGAAGCGCGGAGCAGTGGATGGATCATTGCCGTTCAGGGCACAAGGGGCGCGAGGCGCCCGGATACTGAACCCTTTGCAGCGCCTGCCGTCCGGCGGGCAAACGATCGAAGCCATGAGGAGAAACGCCGAATCGGCATAAAAAACCCCGCCCTACCGCCGCGGGGTTCCTGACTGCCGCCGCGTGCGCCTAGACGGAGACGATGCTGACGGTGCGTCGGCGGCTTCGCCCCTTCACCTCGAACACCACCGCGCCCGAGACCTTGGCAAAGAGCGTATTGTCGCTCCCCATGCCGACATTGACACCGGGATAGAACTGCGTGCCACGCTGGCGCACGAGGATGTTGCCGGCCGCCACCGCCTCACCGCCAAACCGCTTGACCCCGAGCCGCTTCGATTCCGAGTCGCGCCCGTTGCGGGAACTGCCGCCCGCCTTCTTGTGTGCCATGGATTAACCCTCCGCCGCAACCGGCGCCTGACCAGCCGCGCCAATCGCCGTGATTTCGATCTCGGTATAGTGCTGGCGGTGTCCGGCATGTTTCCGGTAGTGCTTGCGGCGGCGCGTCTTGAAAACACGGATCTTTTCGCCTCGCCCGTGGCCCCGTACCGTCGCCGTGACAGTGGTCGCCACGGTCGGTGTCCCGAACTGCACCGCCGGCCCGTCCGCCACCATCAGCACGCGATCAAGCGCGACCGACGCGCCCGCCACGTCAGGAAGTTTCTCGACCCGGATGACGTCACCCACGGATACCCGATACTGCTTGCCGCCACTTTCGATCACCGCGTACATGAGCCGCCCTGAAATCCCTGAAAAAGGGCGATATTCTATCGGCGGTCACGCGGCAGGTCAAACGGCTTGACACTGTCTACAGCATCGGGCGAGCATTGCGTCCCCCCTTGGGCATAAAATTAGACGACATGACCTCGCAGCCTTCAAGACTGCAAGCGATCCGCGCCCTCGCGCAGGCAGACCTCGCCGCCGTTGACGCCGAGATCGAGCAGCGGTTGTCCTCGAACATCGCGCTGATCAACCAGCTCGGCCGCCATATCATCCACAGCGGTGGCAAGCGGCTGCGGCCGCTGATCGTGCTCTTGTCCGCGCGGGCACTCGGCTACGAGGGACAAAAACACATACAGCTCGCCACCGTCGTCGAATTCATCCATACCGCCACCCTGCTGCATGACGACGTTGTTGACGGATCGAATCTCAGGCGCGGCCAGACGACCGCCAACACCCTATGGGGCAACGAGGCGAGCGTACTCGTGGGGGATTTTCTGTATTCGCGCGCCTTCGAGATGATGGTCGAGGTCGGTGACATGCGGGCCATGGAGATCATGGCGGACACCACCAATACCATCGCCGAAGGCGAGGTGATGCAGCTTCTGAATTGCCGCAACCCGGACGTCACCGAGGAACACTATATCGCCGTGATCCGCAGCAAGACGGCGAAACTCTTCGAGGCCGCCGCGCGCCTTGGGGCGGTGCTCGCGCAGGAACCCCGCGCGACCGAAGACACCCTGGGCGGCTATGGCCTGCATCTCGGCGTCGCGTTTCAGCTCATCGACGACATGCTCGATTACGAGGCAAAAAGCAGCGTCTTCGGGAAGAATGTGGGTGACGACCTCGCCGAAGGCAAGGCGACCCTGCCGCTCATACACGCGTTGCGGGAAGGTGCTGAAGAACAGAGGACCTTGTTGCGCAGCGCCATTCTCGACGGCGGCCTTGCCCAGATCGAATCCGTGATTCATGCCATTGAATCAGCCGGATCGATCGCGTACACTGCCGCGCAGGCCGACCTTGAAGCGCAACACGCGCGGCAGGCCCTGTCAGTGATCCCGGACTCCCTCCACAAACAGGCGCTGCTCGACCTGGCTCATTTTTCCGTGCACCGCGATCACTGATTGCGATCTGCCGGTTTCAGTCGGTTTACGGGGTGTAGCTCAGCCTGGTAGAGCACTAGCTTCGGGAGCTAGGGGCCGGAGGTTCGAATCCTCTCACCCCGACCATTCGCCAACAGACCCGGGGGACACCGGCGCAGATGAACGATCTCCTGCCTATCCTGCTGATACTGTTCGCACTCTGGTGGTTCTGGCGAAAGGGGCGGGAGACACCGTGGCATAAATCCCAGGACCGCCAGCCCCCCGAGATCATCCCGTGCACGCGGTGTGGAACCTACATCCCGCGCAGCGAGGCCACGATGGTCTCCGGACGGGCCTACTGCTGCCGCGAACACAGCGCCCGCGACACCCGCTGACCGGGGCCCCGCTTTGCCGAACGGCGCAACTTGTGCTACTTCAAGAGGATGAGCACGAGTGAGACGTTATTTGCCGCGGGCGTGAATCCCACCGAGACGCAGACCGCTATCGACACCGAAAACTGGCGTCTGCTCGCCTATTTCAATGTCTACCGGCTCCTGCTCGCGCTGGCCGCGGCGGCAGTCGCCCTTACCGGCTTCCGCGTCGCACCGTTCGGGACCCGGGACCCGTCACTTTTTCTGGTCTGCGGCCTGCTCTACGTGCTCGTGAGCCTTGCGGGCATGATCAGTGCCCGGAAATACCTCAGGGACTTCGAGTCGATGGCGAGCGCACTCGCGTTCGTCGATATCATCCTGCTCACACTGCTGATGCACGCAAGCGGCGGGCTTGCGAGCGGACTCGGGCTCCTGCTCGTGGTTGCCGTGGCCGGTGGCGGATTCATGTTGCCCCCCCGGATGTCGGTGCTGCTGGCCGCACTTGCCACCATCTCCGTCCTGATCGAAAACTCCTGGGGCTTTCTCGTGCACGAGGCGCTCCGCGCGGAGAGCTACCCGCAGGTCGGGATGTTCGGGGTGGCCCTCTTCGCGACCTCGGCGATCTCTTATTTCCTGTCGGACCGCTTGCGGGCCACCGAGGCGCTTGCAGAGCGTCGCGGCGTCGATATCCAGAACCTTGGCCAGATCAATGACCTGATCGTGCAACGGATGCAGTCGGGGGTCGTGGTCGTCGGTCCATCGGGCGATGTCCGTACGGCCAACCACGCCGCTGTCACGTTTCTTGACCTCAAGGAGCCCGGACCCGATCTGCAACTCAGTGCCGCAGTCCCGGAGCTCGCGGCCGAGATCAACACGTGGCTCAAGCGTCCCGAAATCTACAAACGCAAGCTCCTGCGCACGCCTTCGGGTTACGCGCTGCTGCCACGGTTCATGCCGGTCGGCACCGCCGCAGACTCCGGCGTCGTCGTATTCCTTGAAGACACTGCGATCCTGCGCCAGCAGGCGCAGCAGATGAAGCTCGCGGCGCTTGCGCGCCTGACGGCGAGCATCGCGCACGAGATCCGCAACCCGCTGGGAGCAATTGCGAACGCAACCCAGCTGCTGGGCGAATCACTGACCGAGGGCGGCGAGAACGGCCGGCTGCTCCGCATCATCGAAGACCAAAGCCGGCGCATGAACATCATTGTCGAAAACGTCCTGGAACTTGGCCACCGTGACCATGTGCATCCGTCGAGGACGGACCTCAAGATCTGGCTTGGACACTTCGCGGATCACTACTGCGAGGCCGTCGGACTGCCACGCGCAGCCCTCAAGGTGGTGACGGAAAGCGAGATCGCGGTCTGCGTCGACCCGGATCAGCTGGATCAGGTAGTGACCAATCTATGCCAGAATGCCTACCGGCACAGCCCCCCGTTTTCGGGGAAGGCGCTGGTTACAATCAGCGCGGGCCGGATGTCCGGAGGCTCGGTATATCTCGACGTCGTGGATTCAGGCACC
>JAJYDT010000042.1 GCA_021777335.1 Pseudomonadota bacterium
TGAGGGTCAGGCGATTGCTTGGTCGCCAGCGGAGCATCTGCGCGCCGAGGATTTCGTGGCCGGTGACCGCACCGTGCTCGCGCGTCTGCAGTTGCCGCGGCTCTATCTTCTGAGTGACGTGGAACGGCAGGGTGCCCGGACCTGGCTGTGCGGTCTTGAGTGTACGCTCAGAACCGCACCGGCCCTGGTGCAGCTTCGGGAGCACGGACTTTCGGACAGCCGCTATGAGCGGCTGGCCGACGAGACCGAAGACGTGTGCCGGCGGTATGGTGCGGAACTGCTCTTTAATCGTGATCCGCAATGGGTTGCGCGACGCCTTTCTGGCGGGTTGCACCTGACGGCGCGCACGCTTCTTGGATCCGCACACCGGCCGCTTCCACCCGGGCGCCGGGTCGGTGCGTCTTGCCATGATGCCACCGAGCTTGCACATGCCGAGGCGCTTGGTGTGGATTTTGCGACCCTCGCTCCGGTATGTCCGACCGCGAGTCACCCCGGGGCTCCTGCGATTGGCTGGGAGGCTTTCCGGCGCCTGTCCACATCCGTCGCGTTGCCGATTTTTGCGCAAGGAGGTCTGGTGCGGGCGGATCTCGGCCAAGCGCGGGACCACGGAGCCCACGGGCTTGCGCTCCTGCGCGGCGGTGTCTTGATGGATGGCCAGGATGGCGCCGCCGTACCTCAGCCTTAACCACAGGGTTTGACGCGAACCGGTCGGAACCGCTAGCCGGCTCGGATCGCTGACCGGA
Organism: Pseudomonadota bacterium; assembly: GCA_021777335.1. Taxonomy (GTDB): domain Bacteria; phylum Pseudomonadota; class Gammaproteobacteria; order Acidiferrobacterales; family Acidiferrobacteraceae; genus JAJYDT01. Next base: position 744 of record JAJYDT010000042.1, read on the forward strand.
TACGTCAGCGTCGGCGTGCCTTGGCAAGTTCCAGATATTTTCCGTGCAGTTCGCGTACCCTCGGCGAGAGGTCGATGCCGTCTGTGTTGTTCTCGATCACATCATCTGCGATCTTCAGACGTACCTGCCGGTCTGCCTGTGCCGCTATGATGCGCTCCGCTTCCATCCGGGAAAGCCCGCTGCGGCGTAAAACACGTTCGATCTGAATTTCAGGCGAGGCGTCGATCACAAGCACATGATCCACGAAGCTGCGTAAGCCGGCCTCAATCAGGAGCGGGATAACCATCACGCCGTAGGGGCCATCGATTGTCTCCGCCTGGGCGTTCATCGTTGCACGCACACGCGGATGCAGTATGCCCTCGAGTATCCGACGTTCCTCTGGGTGCTCAAACACCCGGCGGCGGAGTACGTTACGGCGCAGCGCGCCTGCGGAGTCCAGTATGTCCGCGCCGAACGCATCCACGATCTCGGAAAGTGCGCTTGCGCCGGGGACCGTCAGCGCGCGGGCAATCTCGTCAGCGTCGATAATAGATACACCGAGCCCTGAAAACAGCGAAGCGACATGTGATTTGCCGGCGCCTACGCCCCCCGTAAGGCCGACCCTGAGCATCCTTGATGCCATATCAATGTCCGAGGCGCAGGTAGGCCGCGAGGATCGGTCCGTTCCACAGCAGCCCTATCCAGATCGCCGCGCACAGGAATGGGCCGAATGGTATCGGTGCGTCCCGGTCGTGGCGTTTGAGCATGATCAGCGTCAGCCCGACGACCGCGCCCGCGAACGATGCCGCGAGGATCACGAACGGCAGTGCGATCCATCCGAGCCACGCGCCGCCGACGGCAAACAGCTTGAAATCACCATGACCCATGCCGTCCTTGCCGGTAATCTTCCGGAAGAGGTGAAACAGTATCCAGAGCGCGCCATAACCGGTTGCTGCCCCCCATACGGCTCCAGACAGACTCGTGAAAAGTCCTGTCGTGTTAACGAGCAGCCCGGCCCATAGCAGCGGCAGCGTAATGACGTCGGGCAGCAGCTGGCATTCGAGGTCGATACCCGCGAGCGCGATGAGCGTCCACGTCAGTCCGAGGGCGGCGAGCGTGTGCAGGCCAAAACCGAAGTGCTGCGCGACCGACGCCGAGAGCACACCCGTGATGATCTCAAACGCGGGATAACGCCACGAGATCGGTTCATGGCACTGGCGGCATCGCCCTCTGAGCCACAGGAAGCTCAGCACCGGTATATTGTCGCGCGCCCCGATTGGCGTGTGACAGTGCGGGCAGTGCGACCCCGGGAAGGCGAGACCGGGTACCGGAGACACGACCTGCGCCGGTTCGCCGAGGAGTTCCCGGCAGTGCCGCGCCCAGTCCTGCTCAAGGATTGCAGGGAGGCGGTGGATGACGACATTGAGAAAGCTGCCGACGACGAGTCCGAGGACGAACATGGTCCCGTCCAGCCAGACGGGGTGTCCTTCGAGCGCGACACGCAGAGCGGCGGCAGCGATCACCGGCCGTATTTCAGACTGCCGATGCCATGCGGAAGATCGGCAGATACATGGCGATCACGAGCGTACCGACGATTGTCCCGAGCACTACCATGATGATGGGTTCCATCAGGCTGCTCAAGGCGGCAACCGCGTCGTCAACCTCACCTTCGTAGAAATCCGCGACCTTTCCAAGCATCGTATCGAGCTCCCCGGATTCTTCGCCAATGGCCACCATCTGGATCACCATGTTGGGAAACAGGCCGCAGTTGCTCATCGCCGACTGCAGCTGCATGCCCGTGCTGATGTCACTTTTCATGCCCATGATTCCGTCATAGAAAAGTTTGTTCCCGGCGGCGCCGGCAACCGACTCCAGGGCGTCGATGAGCGGCATTCCGGCGGCAAACATCGTCGACAGGGTGCGCGCGAAGCGCGCGATGATCGATTTCTTGATCACCACGCCGAAGATCGGAACCTGAAGGGTCAGCCGGTCCCCAGTGTACTGCATTTTCGGGGAGCGCTTGTAGGCATATAAAAAGGACGAGACCGATGCCGCAAAGCCTCCGAAGACAAGCCACCACCAGTGCCGGAACCATATCGAGAGATTGACGATCATCTGCGTCAGCGCCGGCAGGTTGGCGCCAAAACTGCTGAACAGCTTCTGGAACTGAGGAATCACGAAGATGAGCAGGATCGCGGTGATAATGAATGCGACCACGAGGATCGCAGCCGGATAGAACAGCGCCGATTTGATCTTGCCCTTGATGCTCTCGATCTTTTCCTTGTAAGTCGCGACCTTGTCAAGCAGGGTGTCGAGGATACCCGCCTGCTCGCCTGCGGCGACCAGATTGCAGTAGAGCGCGTCGAAGTAAACCGGGTATTTGCGCAGCGCGACATTCATTGTCGTGCCGGTCTCTATGTCGCCCTTGATCGTCAGCAAAAGCCGCCGCATGCTCGGATTTTCATGGCCCTTCGCGACGATATCGAACGACTGCACGATCGGGATGCCGGCCGTGATCATCGTCGAGAGCTGGCGTGTGAAGAGCGTGACGTCTTTCAGAGTGATTTTCCTCTTGCTCTCGAACAGAGGCTTGGGGCGCTTGCGTACCTTCGTGGGGCTGATCCCCTGACGGCGCAGGATCGCGTTGACGAAGGCTGGCCCGGCGGCCTCTGCTTCTCCCGAGACCTTCTTGCCCTTCTTGTCGACACCTTCCCACAGGAAGGTCACCATTTTCTTGCTCAGTTTCTGGGGAGTGGCGCTCATTCGTTTGTCACCCGCTCGACTTCCTCGAGACTCGTGAGTCCGGCACGGACCTTTCGCAACCCGGATTGGCGCAGATTGGGGACATTTTCCTTCTTTGCCTGGGCCTCAATGTCGAGCGCCGTGCCTTCGCTCATGATGATCTGGCCCATGGCCTGGGATATCGGCATGACCTGATAGATGCCGACCCGTCCCTTGTAGCCGTCATTACACTGGTCGCAGCCTACAGGGCCGAAGAGTTCCAGGTGGTCGATCTCGCTCTCCTCGAAGCCAGCCTTCAGCAGCGCTGATGGCGGCAGCTGCACCAATTTTCGGCAATGAGGGCACAACCGCCGGGCCAGCCGTTGCGCGATGATGAGATTGACCGCCGAGGCGATATTGAACGGCGCGACCCCCATGTTGACAAGCCGGGTCAGGGTCGTCGGCGCATCGTTTGTGTGCAGTGTCGAGATCACCATGTGGCCAGTCTGGGCCGCCTTCACGGAGATCTCAGCGGTTTCGAGGTCGCGGATCTCGCCCACCATGATGATGTCCGGGTCCTGCCGCAAGAACGCGCGCAAGGCCACGGCGAACGTGAGCTTGGCCTTGTCGTTGATGTTGACCTGGTTGATGCCTGGCAGATTGATCTCGACCGGGTCCTCTGCAGTCGAGATATTGCGGTCAGCCGTGTTCAGGATATTGAGCGCGGTATAAAGCGTGACGGTCTTGCCGCTTCCGGTTGGCCCTGTGACCAGCACCATGCCGTAGGGCCGGTGAATCGCCTCCATGTAGAGATCTTTCTGCTCAGGTTCGAAGCCGAGCCGGTCCACACCCAGCATGGCGGATCCGGCATCAAGGATGCGAAGCACGATCTTTTCACCGAAGAGCGTGGGCAGCGAGCTGACGCGGAAGTCGATCGCCCGGCTCGCCGAGAGACGCAGCTTGATCCGGCCATCCTGGGGGATCCGGCGCTCGGAGATATCGAGTTTGGCCAGGATCTTGACGCGTGCCGAGATACGGCTTGCGAGTGCGGCTGGCGGGCTTGCAACCTCCTGCAACACCCCGTCCATGCGGTAGCGGACCCGGTACGTCTTCTCATAAGGCTCGATATGGATATCGGACGCGCCCCGATTGATCGCGTCCACGAGTACTTTGTTCACGAATTTGACGATGGGGGTGTCGTTGACGCCCGCCTCGTCAGCTTCGGTCTGGCGGGCCGCGTCTTCATCCGAGGAGATCTGCAGGTTTTCGAGGCCGTCATCACCCACATTGATGAGTGTGTTGTCGTTGGCGTCCAGGAATTTGGTAATGGCCTGCTCGAGTTTGGCGTCCTCAACGAGGATCGGTTCGGTGGCAAGCCCGGTGTTGAACTTGATCTCATCCAGCGCCTGGGTATTCGTCGGATCGGATACTGCGACGTATAGACGCGATCCGCGCTTGTAAAGCGGCAGAACCTTGCGTCGCCGGATGATCTTCTGGTCAACGAGTTTGATGCTCGCCATGTCGGGCTCAAGTGCCCCGATGGCGAACAAAGGCATCCCGAACTCCTCGCTCGCGATACGGGCGATCGTGGTGCTGTCGAGTTTCTTGCTTTCCACGAGCTTCGTGACAAACGGGATCTTGCCCGCCTGGGATTCGTTCTGGAGCTGCTCGGCCTCGGCCGTAGTCAGCAAGTTATTACGCACCAGTCGAAGGGCTAGGCCGGAAAGCAGGGTCGCCGGATTCGGGGTCGACATAATTCCTTGATGTATATGAAAGACTGGTTTGGTGAAGGCCGATGTGCGTGCCCGTTACTTCAGATAGTAGTTGAAGTGACCGGAATCGCCAGAGCACGCCAGTCCGGGATGCCAATCAGGTGTTGACAGCCCGCCGATCTATATTTAGAATCAGTCTAAATTACGCCCACAGGAGCAACATCATGCAGCTTAAAGGCAGCAAGACCGAAGAGAACCTCAAGGCGGCTTTTGCCGGAGAATCGCAGGCGAACCGCCGTTATCTGTATTTCGCCGCCAAGGCCGATGTGGAAGGCCATAACGACGTCTCGGCGGTATTCCGTTCCACCGCAGAGGGCGAGACCGGTCATGCCCACGGCCACCTCGAGTATCTGGAGGCCGTGGGAGACCCGGCAACCGGTTTGCCCATTGGGCCCACGAGCGACAATCTGAAGGCGGCGATTGCGGGTGAGACCCACGAATATACGGATATGTATCCGGGTATGGCTCAGGCTGCCCGGAAGGAGGGCTTCAGCGAGATCGCCGACTGGTTCGAGACGCTCGCGAAGGCCGAGCGTTCGCACGCCAACCGGTTTACCAAGGCGCTCGATACCCTCGGCAAATAGTTTCGGCAGGGTACAGCGGCGGCCGCGCTGGCTGCCGCTGTCTTATCCGGTTCTGGAAATACCACCAGGGCGCTGGCATGTCCCCACCATCTCAGGATGATCCCGGAAAGACCCTACCAAAGCAGGCGGATCCGCCGCGTGAGGGCAGTCTTGATGCGCCCCAGCGCCATCCGGTTGCCTGGAAGGATCCCGATTTTTACGATGAAGCGGCCCTGTTTGGGGAGCTTGGGCGGGTGTTCGACATCTGTCACGGGTGCCGCCGCTGTTTCAATCTCTGTGAGTCGTTCCCGACCCTGTTTGATCTGATCGATCAATCCCCGTCGATGGATCTGGAGGGCGTCTCCCGGAAGGATTTCTGGCGGGTGGTCGACCAGTGTTACCTGTGTGACCTGTGTTACATGACCAAGTGTCCGTATGTGCCGCCGCACCCGTGGAACGTGGACTTCCCGCACTTGATGCTGCGCGCGAAGGCGGTCAGATACCGGAGCGGTGACGTGCGTATGCGCGACAAGGTGATCACGAGCACGGATGCGGTCGGAAAGCTCGCCTCGATACCGATCGTTGTAAACATCGCGAACGGCCTCACCCGCAATGGTGCCGCCCGCGCAGTCCTTGACCGTACATTTGGTATCGACCGTCGCGCACGTCTGCCTGCATACCACCACAGGACCTTCCGGCGTAGCTGGGCCGGGGATGACGCCGGTCCAGGCCTCCCGGCCGGAGCCACGCGAGGGCGCGTGGCGATCTTCGCTACCTGTTTCGGAAACTACAATGAACCCTCGGTAGTCGACGACCTCGTGGTGGTCTATCGCCACAATGGCATTGTGCTCGGCATCCCACAGCGCGAACGATGCTGTGGCATGCCGAAGCTTGAACTCGGTGACCTCGAGTCCGTGGAACGCTACAAGGATGAAAACGTCGCTGAGCTTGCACGTCTGGTCGATGAAGGGTGGGATATTGTCGCTCCGGTGCCCTCGTGTGTGCTCATGTTCAAGCAGGAACTGCCCCTGTTGTTTCCGGACGACGATGCGGTGCGCCGGGTACGCGGGCGCGTCTACGACCCGTTTGAGTACCTGCTTCTGCGTGGGCAGGAGGGCAGGCTCCGCACCGATTTCAAGCGGTCACTCGGGCGCGTGTCCTATCACGCCGCATGCCACCAGCGGGTGCAGAATATCGGGTCGAGGACGCGGGAGATGCTTGCCCGGGTTCCGGGCACCGAGGTCCAGGTCATTGAGCGGTGCTCGGGACACGACGGCACCTATGCCGTGAAGAGCGAGTTTTACGAGGATGCAATGAAGATCGGCAGGTCGGTGGTCGATCGCGTACGGGACGCGGCACCCGATTATTACACGAGTGATTGCCCGCTGGCTGGTCATCAGATCAGCCACGGTCTCGGGGACGGAAGCTCCGTGCACCACCCGTTGCAGTTGCTGCGTCTTGCCTACGGTATCTAGCGCTTGCACCGGATATGAGCACAACAGGTGAACATGTGGGAAAGCTGACGCGGAAAGATCTGTATTCGCTTGAAAAGTACGTCGAGATCCGTGCGGATTTCCGCAGCAGGATTCTTGAGCACAAGAAATCGCGTCAGGTTGCTGTCGGGCCTCACGCGCGACTCTATTTCGAGGATGCCCTGACGATTCAGTATCAGGTGCAGGAGATGCTGCGCGTCGAACGCATTTTCGAGCCCAGCGGTATCGACGAGGAACTGTCCGCTTATAATCCGCTGATTCCGGACGGTGGCAACTGGAAGGCGACCTTCATGCTCGAGTATGCCGATGCCGACGTGCGCAGGGAAGCCTTGCGGGCGTTGCGTGGTGTTGAAGACCGGGTCTATGTCCAGGTCGAGGGCAGTGCACGTGTGTTCGGGGTGGCGGACGAGGATCTTGAGCGCGCCACCGAAGAGAAGACCTCGGCGGTCCATTTTCTGAGGTTCGACCTCTCGCCGCTTATGATCGCTGGCGTCAAGGGCGGGGCGGGCGTCTGCGCAGGTGTCGATCATCCATCCTACCGGCATGAGGTCCGGATCCCCCAGGCGGTGCGCGCGTCGCTAAGCAACGATCTCGCGCAATAGGAACACCTCCACACGGCAGCCCCGGTGCGCGTATAATGCGCGCGATCTTTCCTCCATTCAGCCGCACGTTATGGCCCGCCACAGACAGAGGTGCTGTCCACATCGTTGTGTCGCCATGCACCGCGATTGCTCCGGCGTGCATGCACGCGCCGCGCGCATGCTGCTGCAAACCTTCTGATGGCATACGACTCCTCATCCATAGAAGTCCTGACGGGTCTCGACCCGGTACGCAAGCGTCCGGGCATGTACACGCAGACGGATCGGCCCAATCACCTGGCGCAGGAGGTAATCGACAACAGTGTTGATGAGGTCCTGGCTGGAAGCGCGTCGCGGATCGATGTGGTGCTGCACAAGGACGGATCGCTCACAGTCGCGGATGACGGACGGGGGATGCCGGTGGACAAGCACCGGACCGAGGGCGTATCGGGTGTTGAGGTGATCCTCACGCGGCTGCACTCCGGTGGCAAATTCTCCGACAAGCATTACCGGTATGCGGGCGGTCTCCACGGTGTCGGAGTCTCAGTCGTCAATGCGCTCTCGAAGAAGCTCGAGGTCCTCGTGCGCCGCGAGGGCCGGGAATATGCGATGACGTTCGCGAGTGGTGCCAAAACCAGTGAGCTTGCCGTGGTCCGGAAAGGGGTGAAAGAGACCGGAACCACGATACGCTTCTGGCCTGAGGCCCGCTTCTTCGATTCCCCGAAGTTCAGTGTGCCGCGCCTCAAGCATCTGCTCCGGGCCAAGGCGGTGCTGTGCTCGGGTGTTCATATCCGGTTCACAGACGAATCCGACGCGTCGCAGGATGAGGAGTGGTGCTACGCGGACGGCCTGAAGGATTACCTGCTGCAGGAACTCGGTGATGCACCACGCGTTCCGGAAGAGGGGTTCCTCGGCTCCGCCAAGGGTGTGGACGAAGAGGTCGAATGGGTCGCCGTATGGGTTCCGGATGATGATGACCTGGTGTTGGAGAGTTATGTCAATCTCATCCCGACGGTGCAGGACGGGACGCACGTGAACGGGTTCCGTGCCGGCCTTACGGAAGCGTTGCGTGAATTCTGCGAGTTTCACAGTCTCCTTCCGCGGGGTATGAAGCTCGCGCCGGAGGACGTGTGGGCGCGTTGCAGCTACGTGCTCTCGCTCAGGATGCGGGACCCGCAGTTTTCGGGCCAAACCAAGGAGCGGCTCACGTCGCGCGACACCGCGGCTTTCGTGTCGGGTGTCGTCAAGGACGCTTTTAGTCTGTGGCTGAACCAGAACAAGGGGCATGGCGAGCGCATTGCGGCGCTTGCGATCGCCCGCGCGGCTGCGCGGGTGAAGGCCTCTCGCAAGGTTGAGCGCAAGAAACTCTCGGGCGGGCCTGCGCTGCCGGGCAAGCTTGCGGATTGCTCCGGTCAGGATCTCGCACGCACGGAGCTGTTTCTGGTCGAAGGCGATTCCGCGGGAGGATCTGCCAAACAGGCCCGGGACCGGGAATATCAGGCGATCATGCCGCTCCGCGGGAAGATCCTGAACACATGGGAGGTCGACTCGGCCGAAGTGCTCGCGTCGCAGGAGGTGCATGACATTGCCGTGGCGCTCGGGGTGGATCCCGGGTCCGCCAATCTCGAGGGGGTGCGCTACGGCAAGGTGTGTATCCTTGCGGATGCGGATTCCGACGGAGCGCATATTGCGACCCTGCTGTGCGCGTTGTTCGTGCGCCATTTCCGTCCACTCGTCGAGGCCGGCCGGGTGTATATCGCGATGCCCCCGCTTTACCGGATCGATGTCGGCAAAGAGGTCTATTACGCACTCGATGATGCCGAACGAAAGGGTGTGCTTGACCGGATCCAGGCCGAGAGTCCGCGTGCAAAACCCAATGTCCAGCGTTTCAAGGGGCTTGGAGAGATGAATCCGATGCAGCTGCGCGAGACCACCATGAATCCGGACACAAGGCGCCTCGTGCAACTGGATCTTGGGTCCGGTGTCGACGCGCTCGCCATCCTCGACATGCTGCTTGCGCGCGGACGCGCCTCTGATCGCAAGGCCTGGCTCGAGCGCAAGGGTGATGCCGCGGAGGTGGCCTGATGGCACGTACACGACGACCACCACCAGGAAATAACCCCCCCGTTGCGAGCCCGCAGACGGAGCGCATGCTGCTGTCGGTCTTTACCGAAAAGGCATACCTTGATTATTCGATGTACGTCGTGCTCGACCGCGCGTTGCCGAGCATCGCCGACGGCCTCAAGCCTGTGCAGCGGCGTATCATCTACGCGATGTCGGAACTCGGCCTGTCGGCTGCGGCAAAGTTCAAGAAATCAGCCCGGACTGTCGGCGACGTGCTCGGCAAATTCCATCCGCACGGGGACAGCGCCTGCTACGAGGCGATGGTTCTGATGGCGCAGTCGTTCAGTTATCGCTATCCCCTGGTCGACGGTCAGGGCAACTGGGGCTCGCCGGACGATCCGAAGTCGTTCGCCGCCATGCGGTATACCGAGGCGAGGCTCACGCGGTACGCGCAGGTGCTGCTGTCCGAGCTCGACCAGGGAACGGTCGCCTGGGTGCCGAATTTCGATGGCACACTGTCGGAACCAAAGCTCATGCCGGCGCGACTCCCGAATGTGCTGCTGAATGGAGCGGCAGGGATCGCGGTCGGCATGGCGACCGATATCCCGCCGCACAACGCCCGGGAGGTGGCGCACGCCTGCGTGGAACTGCTGGAAAACCCCGATGCGCCACTCGATCAGCTGCTGCAGCATATTCCGGCCCCCGACTATCCGACGCGGGCTGAGATCGTGAGCTCGGCCCAGGATCTGCGCGCGATCTACGAGACCGGTGCGGGTTCGATCCGTCTGCGTGCCTGCTGGGAACGGGAGGATGACCTCATCGTCGTGACGGCGCTGCCGCATCAGGTTTCCGGAGGACGAATCCTTGAGCAGATCGCGGCTCAGATGCAGGGAAAGAAACTTCCGATGGTGGACGACCTGCGCGACGAATCAGATCATGAAAACCCGACACGGCTCGTGATTGTGCCGCGTTCGAATCGCGTGGACGCGGACGAGCTGATGGCGCATCTCTTTGCGACCACGGATCTCGAGCGAAGTTACCGCGTGAATCTCAACATGATCGGGCTCCGCGGGCGTCCGAAGCTTTACACGTTGAAGGAGCTGCTGTCGGAGTGGCTCGAGTTCCGCATTGAAACGCTGCGTGCACGGCTCGCCTTCCGGCAGGCGCGTGTCGACGAGCGCCTGCATGTACTCGACGGGCTGATCGTCGCCTATCTCAATCTCGACGAGGTGATCCGGATCATCCGGCAGGAGGAGGATCCGAAAGCACGACTGGTGGCGCGTTTTGCGCTGAGTGAGCAGCAGGCGGATGCGATCCTGGATGTCCGCCTGCGGCACCTCGCGCAGCTTGAGGAGATGAAGCTCACGCGCGAGCAGGCCGAGCTGCGCCGGGAACGCGGAGACCTTGAAAAGGTGCTCAAGTCGCCAGCACGCCTGCGCAAGCGCGTGCGTGATGAGATCGTCAATGATGCGCGCGAGTTCGGGGATGAACGGAGGTCCCCGATCGTCGAACGATCCCCGGCCAGGGCAATCGACCAGCAGTCGCTGATTCCTGAGGAACCGGTGACCGTCGTGATCTCGGAAAAGGGCTGGGTACGCGTTGCAAAGGGTCATGATGTCGACGGCCGCAGTCTCCCGTATCGCACGGGCGATGGATTTCTGCAGGCGGCCCAGGGCCGGAGCAACCAGGCCGCGGTGTTTCTGGATTCGCACGGGCGCACCTATTCGTTGCCGCTGCACAAGCTGCCCTCAGCACGCGGTCACGGAGAGCCGGTTTCTGGCTATCTCTCGCCGGCGCCAGGGGCGCGTTTTCTGGGGGTCGTCGCCGGAGCAGATGACGACGTGGTACTGCTTCTGAGCAGTGTCGGCTATGGTTTTCTCGGGCGCCTGGGCGACCTGCACGCAAAGAACAAATCTGGCAAGGCGGTACTCGCCGTCCGGGATGACGTGGTGCCGCTTCCACCCCTGCGGGTGAGCGTGCCCGACTCCGATCTGCTCGTGCTCGCCACGAACGAAGGCCGCCTGCTGGCGATTCCCGTCGCGTCGCTGCCCTGGATGGCAAAGGGCAAGGGCGTTAAACTCATGCAGCTTGCACACAGTGAGCACCTCGTCGCCGCGGCCGTGATTGCCAAACGCGCCTCACTCGTCGTCGAATGCGGGGGGAAGCAGATTATCGTGAGCGCGGCGGATATCAAGTCCCGCTATCTCGGATCGCGTGCCCATCGCGGCAGTGTCCTGCCGAAGTCGTGCCGGGTTGTGCGTTCGCTCGCGCAAGCGCCCGTGCCTGACTGAGCGTCTCTCGCCCGCCATGCGTATCGCCGCCGTGCTCGAATACGACGGGTCCGGTTTTCGGGGATGGCAGCATCAGGCCGACGGGCGATCGCTCCAGGAGGCAGTGGAACGGGCATTGTCCCGGGTGGCCGACAGCGCAGTCCGGGTGGTTGCGGCCGGGCGGACCGACAGCGGCGTGCATGCGCTGCGGCAGGTGATCCACTTCGACAGCGAGGCCGTTCGCAGCGACTATGCCTGGCTGCGGGGAGGCAACACGCATCTTCCCCGGGGTATTTCACTGCTGTGGGTAAGCCAGGTCGATACGTCATTTCATGCACGGTTCAGCGCCACTGCCCGTCATTACCGGTACTTCATCCTGAATCGGCCCGTGCGCCCGGCAATCCTCGCGGGCCGGGTGTCCTGGGAGTACCGTCCGCTTGATGTTGCACGCATGCGTGAGGCTGCCGGGGTGCTTGTGGGCACGCACGACTTCACCTCCTTTCGCGCGATCCAGTGTCAGGCAAAGAGCCCGGTGCGTGCGCTCACGAGACTCGCGGTTGCGCGCATGGGCGAGGTGGTCACAATCAGTGTCTCCGCCAATGGTTTTCTGCACCATATGGTGCGCAATATCGCGGGGGTTCTGATGGCGATCGGCGCCGGTGAGCGGGAGCCTGGGTGGGCCGGTGAAGTACTTGCGGCGCGCGACAGGACACGGGGTGGCATGACCGCGCCCCCGGACGGCCTGTACCTTGTCGGGGTGGATTATCCTGTCCGCTTCGGAATTCCGGTCGATGCCTCGACGCACAATGCGTTGCCCCTGATGCCATTCCCCGCTTGAGCGCTGCGGTCTCCGCTGCCAAACCTCTTGTGGTAAGCAGCCCGCGCTCGGTATGGAGCGGTGCGGCGGTCCACTGCAGATTGAACCCTGCTGTTGCTGTACCCGACCTTGTGCCGGTTTTGCATCCCATCTTGTACCCCTCCGTAAAATCACGGGATTTCGGCAACAGCGGGCTGTTTTTCAACAACGGCGCGCAGCGGGGCAGATCCCCGATGAACGGAATGCGTCAACAAAATCCCCCTTTGTGCGTTTATGGGCTATATTGGGCATGCGGGTCCGGGTCCGTCTGGCGTGACGGCCGCATACCTATTTCCTGGCGGAGGCAAGGTGATGTCGCACCGAAGATTCGTGAACTCGCTGCTTGGTTTGCTGTTGCTGGTGTCGCCGTTTGTGGTTCAGACGGCCTCAGCCGGGATCTTTATCGGAGTATCGACACCAGTCTTTGCGTTCTCGCTGGGCGAGGGTGTTGGCGCCTACTGGGCGCCCGCGTATGCCAGTTATATTTATAACGACGACGGCACTTACCTGCGCTGGACCGGCGTAGGTTGGGTCTATACACCGGTATACGGCGGGCCTTGGGCACCATTGCCGCCTGACTTCGTTTTGCCACCCATGTTTGTCTATGGCCCGCCACCGCCGGTTGTGGTGTACCGCCCGTATTTTATCTGGTGGCGTGCCCATGTGGGGCCTTGGTATGCCGAGTACCATCCCCGCTGGTGGCTACGTTACCACCCGTATCTGCGCCACTACGACGACTGGCGCACGCGCGTGGTCCCGTACTATGCCGCTCATCCGCATATCTGGGAACATCCCGCGGCGGTGGGAATGCGGCCGCATTTCTTCGCGGGCGGGAGGCGCTTTCAGGACAATCTGGATCGGTACCGTGCCCTGCGTGCCCGCAGGATGCAGCATGTCCGGAGGATCCAGAGGATCCAGAATCGGCGGCGCTTCATGCACGAGGGGCGATATCGGGGGTACGGTCCTGGGCGCGAGATAAACCAGGCACACCCTCGGCCCTACCATCCCGGACGCTACGGCAGACCCAGGGCGTTCGGGCCACGCCCACACCCACAGCCGCACCAGGGTAAAGGACGGCAGCAGTCTCGCGGGCGCCGCCGTCGACACAATCACCAGAACCCGTGAGCGCGCTGCCCTTGACGATGCCCCGATCGGCTTGTGGCTTCCCGGGCCATGTTCCTCCGCGTGGCCGGTCGCGGGGATTTCAAAGCGGTGTGGGTCCCTCCGGGGCAATGCGCCGGGCACCTTAACCCTCAGGCCCGGACAGGACCGACCACGCACCGAGGGTGTCTTGCGCGCGGGATGACAGCCGCGGCAGCGCGATCTCTCTGGTTCGGTCAGATGCCCCGGTAATTTTCCGGGAACCACTGCTTCTGCTAGACTTGACCGCCTTTTCGAGGGGGGTTGGTGCGCACGCGCGTCAAGATCTGTGGCATTACCCGGCCGGAGGATGCACGTGCCGCTGTCGCTGCGGGGGTCGATGCCATTGGGCTCGTATTTTCCAGGCAAAGCGTGCGGTACGTCACCATCGACGATGCCGCGGCCGTGATTGCGGCGCTGCCGCCGTTTGTCACCCCGGTCGGCCTTTTTATGGATGCCGATGACGAAGAGGTACGCCAGGTATTGCGCCGGCTCCGGATCAACCTGCTGCAGTTTCACGGCCAGGAGTCGCCGGAACAGTGCCGCTACGGCGTGCCGTATATCAAGGCTGTGGCGATGGGTGACGCCGTCGACCTGGCTGCCGCCGCGCGGGTCTATGGGGACAGTCTTGCCCTCCTGCTCGACAGCCATGCCTCGGGCGAGACCGGAGGCACGGGACGCGCCTTCGACTGGGGCCGCGTGCCTTCATCCCTTGAGAAACCGGTGATCCTCGCCGGCGGCCTGACCGCGGCCAATGTCGGCGAAGCAATCTTGCGTGTCCGCCCGTTTGCTGTTGATGTCAGCGGCGGGGTTGAGCGGGCCCCGGCGATCAAGGACGAGGCCAAGATCAGGGCATTTATTCATGAGGTCCGAAGAGCCGATGAAGAAGGCGGATAAGAAGGCGAGGCCAGGCGCGATCGAATTCCCCGACGCACGGGGTCATTTCGGTCCCTATGGCGGCATCTTCGTTTCCGAGACGCTGATGCAGCCGCTCATCGAACTTAAGGCGGCGTATGACCAGGCCCGTACGGATCCGGCCTTCCAGGAGGAATTTGACCGGGACCTGCAGCAGTATGTCGGGCGCCCAAGCCCGCTCTATCTGGCACGAGGTCTGACCGCCAGGTCGGGCGGCGCCAGGATCTATCTCAAACGCGAAGACCTGAACCATACCGGCGCGCACAAGATCAACAACACCATCGGCCAGGCGCTGCTCGCCAAACGCATGGGCAAGACACGCGTGATTGCCGAGACGGGCGCCGGTCAGCATGGGGTAGCCACAGCGACGGTGGCGGCACGTGCGGGTCTTGCCTGCCGCATCTATATGGGGGTGGAGGACATCCGCCGTCAGGCGATCAATGTCTACCGGATGAAACTCCTGGGCGCCGAGGTGGTCCCGGTAGAGGCCGGATCGAGGACGCTCAAGGACGCAATGAACGAGGCCATGCGCGACTGGGTCACGCATGTCGACGATACGTTTTACATCATCGGAACCGTGAGCGGGCCTGATCCTTATCCGCGCATGGTGCGGGACTTCCAGGCCATCATTGGTCGCGAGGCGCGATCGCAGATCCTCGAACAGGAAGGTCGGCTGCCAGACGCGCTTGTGGCCTGCATTGGCGGAGGCTCGAATGCCATCGGCCTGTTCCACCCGTTTCTCTCGGATGACGTGGCGCTCTATGGGGTCGAGGCGGCCGGGGAAGGCCTGCCGAGCGGTCGCCATGCCGCCTCGCTCTGCGCCGGTCGGCCCGGGGTGCTGCACGGCACGCGCACCTATCTTCTGCAGGATCCGCATGGCCAGATCAAAGAGACCCACTCGATCTCCGCGGGTCTCGACTATCCAGGGGTCGGTCCGGAGCACGCCTGGCTCAAGGATACCGGGCGCGCGCGCTACGTCGCGGTCAGCGATGCGGAGGCGCTTGAGGCGTTCCATGTCCTGACCCGGGCGGAGGGCATCATGCCCGCGTTGGAATCAAGCCATGCCTTGGCTTATGCTCAGCGCATGGCGAAGGATCTCGGGACCCAGGGCCTCATCATCGTCAATCTTTCCGGGCGCGGCGACAAGGATATTCACACGGTCGCAGCCCTCGACGGCATTCGTTTCTGATGTCGCGGATCGGGGACCGTTTCCGCGACGCTGGCCGGCGACTGCTGATCCCGTTTCTCATGGCGGGAGACCCGGAACCCGGATGGACCGTGGATCTCATGCACGCCGCGGTCGCGGCAGGTGCGGACATCGTCGAGCTGGGCGTTCCGTTTTCCGATCCGATGGCCGATGGCGTCGTGATTCAGCATGCCCATGAGCGTGCGCTGCGCCAGGGTATCAATCTCACAGGAGTGCTGGATCTGGTTGCGCGTTTCCGGACTGCAGATCGCGATACGCCAGTCGTATTGATGGGTTATCTCAACCCGGTCGAGGCGTTCGGTTACGAGGCGTTCGCCTCGGCGGCGCGGGCAGCAGGGGTCGACGGCATCATCGTCGTCGATATGCCTCTCGAAGAGAGCACCGATCTCGCTCACGCCCTGTACAGTGAGGGGATTGATCTCGTGTTTCTGCTTGCGCCGACGACGAGCCGCGCGCGTGTTCGTGCAATCGCTGCGGTTGCGCGTGGCTTCCTGTATTACGTCTCGCTTCGCGGCGTGACGGGCGCCGCCCATCTCGATCTCGCGGAGGCGCGTGCGCGTGTCGCCGCCGTGCGTTCGATCACGACCAAGCCGGTCGGGCTGGGCTTCGGGATCGACGGGCCAGACGCTGCCAAGAGTGCCCTTA
>JAJYDT010000148.1 GCA_021777335.1 Pseudomonadota bacterium
AGGACACCGCGCTTCACCATCGCATAAAGCGCCGGAAAGATCATCTTGTGCGCCAGGTCTCCGGTCACTCCGAAAAGCACCAGCGCGCCGGATGGTTCCGGGCCTACCGTGGTCTTGCCCATCTCCGCCTCCTTCGTTCTTGTAGCCATGCCCATCACACTGTCTCAGCGGCTGCGTCCGTGCCGGCGGGCACCGCAATCTGAACACCACGGGAACAATCGAAGTACCCTGCGCTGCGGCATCATTGATTTCGATCCCGTCCCGGGCCTTGCACCTGCGTGGCATACCGCATCGCATCGCCACACACAACATAGGGCCTCCGCTCCCCCGAGATCAACACTTTCTGTAGCGGTCGGAGACGTCGGCCGGCGCGATCCGAAGTCCGATCCTGACGGCCGGTCACGTTCTCCAACCTCTCAGCCGGGGCTTGCTCCGCTTTTTGACAGTGCCCCTTCAGGTATGCGCCGATGGCAAAACCCGATCTATACCGGATGTACTATGCAGACAGCTGGGCCGGTCCACAGTTCACCGACTGCCGGTGTCGGCAAACCCTCTGCCAGTAACTTGTCGTTATGAATCAGGCAGCAACCGTTCCTTTGCGGATTAGGGAATCCGGAAAACAGGCGAGAAGATTTGACTTCAGCCGGTACAACCCGCGGCATGCCCGGCGGATGTTACAGCGGACGCCATACGAAAAACTCCACCGCCCATGCGGCCAAGGGCAATGCGGCAGCGATCAGTACCATCAAAGCCACGACGGCCCGCTGTCGCCGCGCCAGACGCCAGGCGAGCGCCACGCCCCACGCTGCGCCAAGTGAAAGCAGCGCCATAGAAACTGCGCCGACCCAGGGCGGCAGCATGACATTTCCGGCATCTTGTGAAAAGGCAAGCAACCCCGAACCCACGAACAGGTTTGCCCCTGCAAAAAGGACAAGAACATCGGCAAGACGCTGCCAGGGCAGCCCTGCCGCCGCGCCAGCCACGCGCATCCAGCCGCCGAGCCACGCACCCAGAACCGTCGCCTCGGTCACGATATAGGCGATCAGCATCCCGCCATCGAGCCAAGTGAAAGCGTGGCCCGCCACAGGATAGGAGGCAAAGAGCCACCAGTGGCCAGGCTGACCGAGTGGCCAGAGGATCTGGTGCGCGACAAGCCATCCGGTTGCAGCCCGCTGCATGGTCGAAAACCAGGGCGATACGCCCCACTGGAAAGCGCCGAGCGCGGCGCCGATCATGCCGAAGACCAGCAGCCGTGCCAGCCAGCGGTCCGATGCATCAACTTTCCACACGGCTTTCTGGGCAGAAACGCCAAGAATCTCGGTGCTTGGCGCCCGCAGGGTAAGCTGAACCGCTCCCCGCTCATCGGCACAGCGCCCGCACATGTGGCAGGCGGAGGCACTTTCCATGCGCCGGATGTCGATCAGCGGTGCACAGTTCACCGGATGCTGGAGACTCGTCCGCGACCCGGCCGGCGCCGCGTCCCAGGCGGCTCGATTTACCTTGAAATGAACTGGTGCAACCTTCGCCAGGAGCGCGAACACCCCGCAGACCGGGCATAGGTGCCGACACCAAACCCGCTTTCCGCGTCCGTATAACAATCCGACGGCGATGGCTGCCACTGTGGAGCCGCCCAAGATAAGCAGCGCAGGGTCAGGGTACCGATGCAGGCTGATCATCTGACCGTACAGCGCGATGACCATGAACGTTACGAACGGCCAGCCGGCCCACTTCATCCAGCGTGGAATGCCCAGACCCAGACCGTAATGCGAAACCCATTCGCTGAGCGCCCCTTCCGGACAGAGCAAGCCGCACCACACGCGCCCGAATGCCATGATCGAGACGATGACAAAAGGCCACCAGATGGCCCAGAACATGAACTGTGCGAAGCTCGTGAAATTGCTCAAGATACGAGCGTCATTCGGAGGAAGAGGCAGGAATACTGGAACGACCAAAAGCACTGCATAGCCAATCACCATCACCCACTGTACGAGAACAATCAGGGCCTGATGGTGCCGTATGAAAACTCCGATGCGCGCAAGCCGCTCACCGCCAAGAGCCGTCGGGGCGACCTGTTCGGAGGCAATACTCATGGGCCCGCCCGCCTGGATGGGGGCCAGCGGAATCTCCCGGTGGCGTACACCCGGTGGCGAATCACGAGCCGAATGACCATTTTTCTTGCAGGGCCCCGCGAAACATGGAAAAGGCCGGCAACACGCTCCTGTCGCAGACACTGCCTTCGGATACTGCATATGCAGTCCGGGACGGTTCGGCAAGCACACCCGGTACGCACCGATCGAGCAGCAGTTTCACGCCGTTCACCAGCGACGCATCCGTACGGAAACAGACGCGCCACACCGTGCAAAAATTCCCGGCACGCGATGATGCAACGGCCACAAAACGAAAACCGAGCCCCGGGCAGGACAGAAGAAAATCGGGGCAGCGCGCGAGGCGCCCACCGTCAGCCATGCTCTGGATCGGTCCGGAGAAAACAAGCCGCTGTCCACACCCTCGCCGCCTCCACCGAGCCTGGCGATACGGACCGGCTGACAGCGTCCTTCACTCCTTCCTCACATTCGCGTTCGAGCTCCGCCTGGTGCCGGCGCCCACCTTGTAATAATAGTGACAATTTAAGACCGACGGAATGATCGAACGTGCCGGCCCTGCGGAAACCTGCGAACCGTCATGCGCCTTAACCCAGATCCCGGCTCTCGCAATCACAATGACCGGAAAACAGCACCCGAACATCGCACCACCTAATAACGGTGGAACCCCAAATTCCGGGGAAAGATGCGACCTGCCCGCGCCACAATGGACGGTCACGCCTCCTGCCCCTGGGACTTCGCGCATGATGACGCAGAACACCCTGCCGGTCTCTTTTTTGAAATATATACCCGTGAACAACGCGCTGTCGAATATCCGCGTATCACCAGGGAAACGATGCCGCTGAAATACGCAGATCGCGCGATTGTCTCCCGATGACTCAAGGCTCCCGGGGAAATTTCCGCCTGCTCGCCGAAGCGACAACGTCAGCGTTGCTGCGACGCCACACATCCGGCCAAATTCCGAGTATTCCGGTCAAGCGCGGGGAAGCGCGTTCGGCGCTGGCCGTGGGAACCACAGACCGCCTGATAGCAGGCCACAACGCTCAGCGCCAGATCATCGGCCACAAGCGCGTCCGCCTCGACTGCAGCGAATTTCGATCGGGCCGTGTCACTATCCGGCAGCAACCCGCTTTCGGCTCAAAGCTGCGATGAACCCCGGCATGCACCGACGGTTCTAAGGCGGCCAACCCGGATCGCCCGCCTCGAAATGTTGAATCAGGGCTTGAGCACCATGCCGTCCTTGAGATAGGCCGCCAGATCGGCAATGTTCTGATTGCTGAGCG
>JAJYDT010000043.1 GCA_021777335.1 Pseudomonadota bacterium
TCGCGGTCATCATCATCGCGGCCGGCGACGGTGATTGCCATCTATGCGTATGCGTTGACCCCATACAGGAAGGCTGACCGTGTCCGCAAGGAGGATCTCGGTGCGCGTTTTGTGGCAGGGAGCCACCCGGAGGAGATCCTCAAGGCTCGTGCAGCAGCCTTCGCTATGGGGACGTGCGGCCCAGATTCTGCGGGTTGTGGTCAAGGGCCCCCAGGGATATCGTGCACGCCATCAACCGGAGCACTGGCATGGGGGACGGTCATGCCAGCCGGTGACGAAAAAGCCATGACGCAGCGGCCATGCTGCAAAAGCCGATCAAGACCAGTGGCCCGTACTGGGACCAGAGAATACCCACGCCATCACCCTCGAGAAACACACCGCGCAGGATCACCAGGAAATAACGCATCGGATTCAGGTAGGTCAAATACTGTACCGCGACCGGCATATTGGCGATCGGGGTCGTGAAACCGGAGAGGATAATGGCTGGTACCATAAACAGGAACACGCCGAGCGTCCCCTGCTGCTGGGTGACTGCAAACGACGAGATCATCAGTCCGATGCCGATAGCTGAGAACAGAAAGACGAAGATCCCGAGATACAGTGCAATCAGGCTCCCCGTGAATGGCACCCCGAACCAGAAGACCGCAGCCACGACAATCAGGGTTGCCTCAAGCACACCAATAATGAACCCAGGGATCGATTTACCAAGCAAGATCTCGAACGGCCGCATTGGCGTCACCAGGAGCTGGTCGAATGTACCGTTCTCCCGCTCACGGGCTATCGAAAGCCCGGTTGTGAGCATTGCCACCAGCAAGGTCAGCACACCTACAATCCCGGGAACGATAAACCATCGTGACAGTAGGTCAGGATTGAACCAGGCGCGGATAACGAGGTGTGACGGTGGTGCCCGCCAGCCATGGGATGCGGCCCAGCCGGCATCAAAACTCTGTACGACGCTGTTGATATCATTCAGTGCCAGAGAGGCGGTGTTGGAGTTGCGACCATCAATAATGATCTGGACTGGCGTCGGGAGATGCTCAAGAAGATCCTGGCTGAAGTGCCTCCCGATGTGAATGACCAGCAGCGCGTTCTTGTTATCGATCACCGGGGCGATCTCCCGTTCAGCCTGCAGGACGCGAACCTGGCGGAAAAATGGTGAACCCTGAAACCGCGCGAGGAGCTGGCGGGAAATATCTCCCTGATCCTGATTGTACACGGCGTAGGGGATATGACGGATATTGAATGTGGCCGCGTAGCCAAAAACGATCAGCTGTATCAAGGGCGGGCCAATCAGCACCACACGGCTCGCCTTGTCCCGCAGAAGGGCCAGGAACTCCTTGACGACCAACGCCCAGATGCGCCGCCCCATATCAATCCAGCCGTTTGCGCGACAAACGCCACGTAAGGCCGAGGAAAAAGGCTGCCATCAGCACCAATGCAGCGCCATTGGCCAGCACCACCGGCCACACATCACCGGCTCCAAAAATCGTCTGCAGCATTGCCACGAAATAGCGCGCGGCAATAATGTGTGTCAGCAGGCGGATCGGTGCCGGCATCGAATTCACATCAAAGATGAACCCGGAAAGTATGAACGCGGGAAGGAAGGTCGCGACAATCGCGATCATGCTCGCGACAAACTGGTTTTTGGCGACCGTGGAGATCAACAGGCCCATACCAAGCGCGGCAAACAGAAACACGGCTGCTGCCGAAAACAGGACAAGCACCGAGCCACGAAGCGGTACCGCGAAAAGCCAGATTGCCATGGAGACCGAAAGTGCCATGCCGCCCATGCCTAATGCGAAGTAGGGGATTAATTTGCTGAGCAGGATTTCGCCCATGCTGACCGGGGTCGCCATCAGCGCTTCCATAGTGCCACGCTCCCATTCCCGCGCCACGACCAGAGCGGTCAGCAGTGCGCCAATCAAAGTCATGATAATGGCGATCAGACCAGGAACCAGATAGTTGCGGCTGCGCAACGCCGGGTTGAACCAGACGCGATCTTCCACCGTGACCGGCGCTGTCAACGCGGCTCCTGGAGCCTGTTCCTGCGACCAGGAGGACCACACCCCCTGAGTGTATCCCTCGAGGAGACGGGCATTATTGGCATCGACACCGTTTACAAACACGCCGATGGCGGCATCGCGCCCCGCCAGCAGCCGTCGGCTGAAATCGCCGCGCAACCACACGATGGCATCTACCTGGTGGCGGACAAGCGCTCTCCTTGCCGTCACGATGCTGTTATACGGGCGAGGGTCAAAATACGGGGACTGGTCGAATCCGCCGAACAGAGAAGCGGTTTGCGGTGACGGATGGCCGGTCACCAGCGCAATCGGAACGTGCCTGGCGTTCAGGGACACACCATATCCGAAGAGCAGGAGCAGAAACACGGGCAGGATCAGTGCGATGGCAATGGCCGAAGGATCGCGTCCGATCTGCAGCAGCTCCTTGCGCACTAGCCCCCGTAACCGCTGAATCTTCACGAGGCCCTCCGGTTCTGAGCCTCATGGCTTTCGATCAGCGTGATAAAGGCGTCCTCCATGGTGGGATGGGGATGCCCTGTACTTTGGGCCAGACGGCGTACTTCCGTCGGTGTTCCGGCGGCAAGGATTTCCCCGAGCGACATCAGCACCAGGTGATCACAATACTCGGCCTCTTCCATGAAATGAGTCGTGATCATTACGGTGACGCCGTCTTCGGCAAGCCTGTTGATACGGACCCAGAACTCGCGACGGGCCAGCGGATCAACCCCCGAGGTGGGCTCGTCCAGAAACAGAATGCGCGGCTCGTGCAGAAGCGCGCACGCCAAGGCAAGGCGCTGCTTGAACCCCAGCGGCAGCTCCCCGGCATTGGCGTCACGGTAAGGTCCCAGATCAAACTCCTCCTCGGCCCAGCGCAGACGCGCTACATGACGGGTTCCCTGAAGGCCGTAGGCGCTCGCGAAAAACCTCAGGTTTTGCGCCACGCTCAGGTTTCCGTAGAGTGAAAACTTCTGCGACACGTAGCCGATGCGTGCGCGGGCCGTTGCGCGGGCACTGCGCACATCGGTGCCTGCGACACGCAGAACCCCGGAAGAAGGAGGCAGTAATCCGCACAACATCCGGAAGGCGGTGGTCTTGCCGGCACCATTCGCCCCCAGCAACCCGAAGATCTCCCCGGCCGCCACCTGAAAGCTGATTCCCTTGACCGCCTCGAAATGCCCGAAAAAACGCCGTAACTCCCGTACGAGTATGACCGGTTCTCGGGTAATGTCGGCCGGCGCCAGCGGACTTGGTGGCAGGGATGACTCCGTCTTGTGTGCCGCTGCTGGGTGCCGGTGCAACAGCGCGATGAAGGCATCCTCAAAGCGTGGTGGCACTGTCTCCCAATGTTCCCCGTCTTCCGGCTGGACCGCAGATCCTGCGGCCGTGATGACGCGCACGGCCTCGGCTTGCACCTGGGCATCGATCACGCCCGCGCGCCCGGCAAGCTGCTGGCGCAGGCGGCGACGTCCGCCATCAGCTGCCTGGACCAGGAATGACCGCCCCGCAAGAGGCGCGCGCAGCATCTCCGGGCTTCCCTGACCCAGGAGCTTCCCCTCGTGCAGGACGATCAGATCGTCACACCGCTCCGCTTCGTCAAGATAGGCGGTACTGATGATCACGGTCACCTTGGAGCGCAACAGGTCCTGGATCATTGCCCATAATTCGCGGCGCGAGATCGGATCTACCCCTACGGTCGGCTCATCCAGCAGCAGCAGCGGCGGCGTGCGCAGCAGCGCACAGGCAAGCCCGAGCTTCTGTTTCATGCCTCCAGACAGATCGCCGGCGCGGCGCGTGCCAAACGGTCCAAGTGCCGTCATGCGCAGCAATTCGTCATAGCGCGCGGCGCGTGCTGCTGGCGCCAAACCCTGGAGGTCAGCGTATAGATTGAGATTCTCCTGTACGCTCAAATCCTCATAGAGGCCAAAACGCTGCGGCATATAGCCGATGAGCGCCGGGATTCTGTGTGTCTCACGTTGCGTATCGACCCCGAAGACTGCGACCCGTCCGTGATCGGGTGCAAGCAACCCTGTGGCAAGCCGCATGAGGGTCGTCTTGCCGGCCCCATCGGGACCCAAAAGGCCGGTGATCACACCGGGTTTCACCTGTACGCTCAAGTCCGTCAGGGCCTCGACCTGCGGTCCGCCGGTCTCCTGGAAACGCTTGCTTACTGCTTCGAGGATCAGGGCGGACACGGTCATGGGTCACCGGCCGCAGGGGTGGCGGCGCAGCGGCCGGGGCGCATTTCCGGTCAATGGAATGGTGACCGTAACCGGCATCCCCAAACGCAGTTGGCCATGCGGGTTGCAGGCATAGATGCGCACGCGATAGACGAGGTCAGTGCGCAATTGCGTCGTCTCGACGCTTTTTGGGGTGAACTCCGCAGTTGGGGAGATGAATCCCACCCAGCCTTTGAATGCCTTACCGGGAAAGCTGTCGCTTTCGATCAGCGCCCGCATGCCCAGGTGCACGTGGCCGAGCGCGCGCTCTGGCAGATAGGCCCGTGCCCATACCGGATTGTCGAGTGCTAATGTGAAGACCGGTGTCGCAGGGGTTGCCATGTCCCCGGGCTCCAAAATGCGGTTTTCGATAACCCCGTCGTCCGGGGCATAGAGACGGGTATCGGCAAGTGCGCGTCGCGCAAGCGCCAGAGTGGCGATGTCGGCCTCCACCTTGGCCTGCTCGGCGGCAATATCCTCCTTGCGCGGTCCTCTGATGGCGAGCCGCAGGGCCTGGGTCGTGTGCTCCCAGTGCGCACGAGCCGCTTTCATGGCCTGTTCCGCGTTATCGCGGGCCTGTGTCGGGACATAGTGTTCCCGTGCCAGGATACGCTGGCGCCGGTAGGTGATCCGGGCGTTGCGCCATGTGGCGCGGGCCGCGGCAGCATCCGCACGCGCTTCCATGATCTCCTCCGGGCGGCTGCCAGCGTTCAGGCGTGCAAGCACCTGTTGCGCCGCGGCCAAGGCACCCTTGGCCTGCGCCACGGCATCTGCAAAACGCACGGGATCAAGAACTGCCAGCACCTCCCCCTTATGGACACGGTCGCCTTCCTGTACCTTTAGAGACTCGATACGTCCGCTGTCATTGAAGGCAAGCTGCACCTCCCGGATATCCGTGTTGCCGTAGATCGTCAGGTGCCCGGTACGGGAGACCGTATCCCGCACGTGAAAATAAATGCCGACCGCCACTGCCATAACAAGCACGGCAGCAACGGCCAAGAGCACGCGTTGTCTTCCGGTTATCGCCATGGAAACGGTTCTCCAGCGCCAGGGTCAGGTGGGTATATCTCAGGGACCGCGGCGCAACAAGGCATTGACCGCGATGATATTGGTGCCGGTCAATACCCCGGCCGCTGCCTTCAGCTGCACACGCGCAACAATCTGATCGTAGAGCGCCCGGCAATAATCGCGTTGCGCTTGCGCAATATCGGTTGCCGCTGTCAACACATCAACAATCGAGCGCGTGCCAATCTCATAGCCGCGACGTGTTGCCACGCGCGCAATCCGCGTGGAGCGCCAGTCGTGCGCGCCGCATTGAGTCCGGCCACGCTGTCCTGCAACGCCAGAAACGGGGTCTGGGTGTCCAGGCGGGTCGCGTCATATAGATCCGTCATCTGTGCACGGCCCGCCGGTCGACGTGGCCCTTGGTCCGGGCCACACGCAGTTGCGTTTCTGCCTCTTTCAGAAGCGGCGGGTTGCGCAGCGCCATGGCCACCCAGGGTCGCATGCGATCGGGTATCGGTCCCCGGGTACCAGGGTCCGACACACTCAGCAGACCCACCCGTGCTTGCGTAAGCCGCTCCAGTCGCCTACGGGCCACTGTGACCGTATCTCGTGCGGTAATCAGCACCGAGCAGGCCGCGTCGAGGCGAGCTTTGGCGTCTTCGACAGCAACGACATCCCCCGTTCTGTCCTGTCTCACCAATTCGGGACCACGCCGCCGGATGACTGTATTTACGAGTTGCACAAGGTTGTGTCAAGTTCATGCGGGCCAAGGCGTCCCTTCAACCGATAGCTCTTGCCCTGGAAGACCACCGCGTGCGCCTGCCCGAAGAACCGGTCGATGGTAGCGTCGGCAAGCGCACGTTTCGGGAAGATTTCGCCCCATTCTTCGACCGCACAATTGGATGTCAGCGTGAGCCCCGAGCGGTACTTGCGCCGATTGATGAGAGCAAAGACCTCTGCGTCGCTGTGCTCCGGAAAGGCGGCAACATCGCGCCGGAATCACTGACAGTCTTCAGGCCGGAAAAGTTGGAATGAGTTTTAAGGGAATGGTGCCGATCAGACCGACCGATACGGGGCAGGATTTGGCGGCAGGTGACTGTAAAACCCGGGCACCCGTTGACTCACCAAACGGACTTTAAAGTGGATTTTCCACCTTCCACTTTTGAATTCAACGACCTTAACACCGTCTATTTAGTGCTCTTGAGAGCATGTTAATATATTTAAAGTTCTTTTAAGAGAACATTAATTGTAAAACAGCCCTGCTCATGATATTCTCTTGAGAGAACCTTAACCTATATAACATGCTCTTGAGGGAACATGGTCGCGCGCAATCAGCTACTGCAGGCTCCGCCCTATCCGGTCGAACAGGCACTCAAGCGTCTGGGTAACAATCTTCGCACGGCCCGAATTCGGCGGAACTACACGATCGAAGAGGTCGCCGAGAAGATCGGAACGGGACGCCGCGCCGTCATGGATGCTGAAAAGGGCAAGACCTCAACCGGCATGGGTGTCTATGCCGCCCTGTTGTGGGTCTACGACCTGCTTGGACCGCTAAACGACCTCGCGAATCCCGCCGAGGATGAGCAAGGGTTAACGTTCGCCTCCGCCAAAGAGAAGACGCGTGCCCGCAAGAGCGCAGGCCTCAGCAATGAATTCTAAGCCCTCAGCCTCCGAGTGTTTTGTCTACATCATGCTGCCGGGACAGCGGTCCGCAGTCACAGCAGGCAAGTTTGTGCTGACAGAAAACATGAGAGGCGACGCCCTTGGGCAGTTTGTCTATCGTGGCAAGTATCTTGACGATCCGCAGGCGGTTGAGATCGATCCCGTCGAACTCAAACTCTCGACGCGGACATACAAGACCACGCAGTTGAATGGCATTTTCGGCGCACTGCGCGATGCCGGGCCAGACTACTGGGGCCGCCGCGTTATCGACAAGCATGCTGGCGAGGCCCGGCTCGGCGAACTGGACTACCTTCTGGAGTCGCCCGATGACCGGGCCGGCGCGCTTGGTTTTGGCCTGAA
The DNA here is from genome assembly GCA_021777335.1 of Pseudomonadota bacterium. Lineage (GTDB taxonomy): Bacteria > Pseudomonadota > Gammaproteobacteria > Acidiferrobacterales > Acidiferrobacteraceae > JAJYDT01. The sequence continues at coordinate 7,265 of JAJYDT010000043.1, forward strand.
CAACATCCCGCCCGCTCCGCAGAGGAAATTCAACAAGACGATCGATCTTGAGAAACTTCAGGCGCTCGCGGATGCATTGGTCAAAGACGATCTCCCGAGCGATCCCGAAACCCCCCAGGTTCAGGACCTCCTGCTGCTCGGCACATCAATGGGTGGTGCGCGCCCGAAAACCGTTGTTCAGGACGATGATGGTCTTTGGGTCGCTAAATTCAATCGCGCGGACGATCGCTGGAACAATACGAGGGTCGAGCACGCCATGCTGCGGCTGGCCCGAGAGTGCGGAATCACGGTGGCGGAAAGCCGGATCGAGCCGATCGGCGGCAAAGATGTCCTGCTCATCAAGCGCTTTGATCGCGAAAAAACAGCAAAGGGCTACTCACGCGCGCGCATGGTCAGTGGTCTGACTATCCTGCGCGCGGACGAAGCACTGGAACTGCGCGCACGCTGGTCCTACGTGATCCTCGTTGAGGAACTACGCCGCATCGTCGCCGACGCCAGGAGGGATGCCCGTGAACTATTCCGACGGGTCTGCTTCAACGCGCTTATTTCCAATATCGATGATCATCCACGCAATCACGCTGTGATTGCCAAGGAGAAAAACTGGAAGCTCTCGCCTGCCTACGATCTGACGCCTACACCGATGGTCGCCCAGGAACGTCGCGACCTTGCCATGGATTGCGGCGATCAGGGTCGCTACGCCAATGCAAAAAACATTCTCTCCCAGCATGCGCGCTTTCTGCTTGATCAGGGCGAAGCGGAGAAAATCATCAACGACATGAAGCGGCAGATTGGGGCCACATGGTATGACACGGTGCGCGCCAGCGGCGTTTCCGACAAAGACGCTGAAACAATTCGCGGGGCCTTCGTCTATCCTGGGTTTTCCCTGTGAGCCGGATATCGGAAAATCTTACCCACGGCAGGAACTTGGCTGCACGCTGGTGACAGAACGTAAGCCATGCCCATAAGAGACGACTTTCGCCAGGACACCTAACGTGCTGGCCAGGAAAGTCGCATATCTGTGTTCCATCGATCCTGCCGGATACCAACAGTTTGGTCCCGCGCCAGGCGATGACAAAGGGGTGATGTTGGTGTAGCAGCGCATATCGCGGCGGCAGCGCCAGTCGGCCCGGGCCCGCGTTATGACCGTCAACCTGAAAACGGCAGTGTGCGTCCAGCGAGGGCTGGCATAGAGGGTAATCGCATGGGCCGCGTCGGGGCGCGCGGTACGTGCCCCTGATGCGGATCAGCGTCACAAGCATGACGATTGCATCTTGGCCATGTCCACCGCCTCTGGTGATGCGGGCCGCCGTCTTGACTCATCCTTTGTGTGCCGTTTTGGAGGGCGGTGCGGTTTTCCCAGGGCAGGATCAGGGATGCCCTGCGGGCGGATGGAAAGCCCGCACACGCGACCCACATACCAGCCGCGGGTATGTGGGGCCCCGGGGGATCACAGTTTCCGCCCTTGACGCTGCCTGCGTGGCGGCTCTTTCAGGCATTTCTGCCGGGGGTCAGGTGCCCCCGCCTGGGTGTGGCTATACCGCGAGCCGTAACCGGTTCCAGTACTCCTCGACCAGATTCGCATGCCGTGCCGTTTTCAGGGCCACGGCGGGAACTGATTTGATCAGTTGGCCATGGATCGTGAATTGAATTGTGCCGATGATCTGGCCACGACGGATGGTTCCAGTTGGCGTATGCAGTACAAGATGCACCCGTAGATCCCTGTAGTGACCTTTGGGGACCGCGATGGTGACGGCTTCGGCCGGCCCGACGGGGGTATGGAGGGGCACAAGCGCCGTGCTCGTGAGTGTGCCCGCGGTCTGGCCTTGCTGGTATACCGCGTGTTCGCTGAAAAAGCGCGAACCATAGTCAAGCAGGGCTTCGATTGCCGCCGTGCTCGCGCTCCAGCTCGGTCCGTGCATGACGACCGCGATCAGCTGCCGCCCCTGACGCAGGGCGGTCGCGTCGATGCAGTAACCCGCCTCATCGGTGAGCCCCGTCTTCAGTCCGTCGACAGTCGGATCGCGCGACAGGACCGGGTTCCAGGTGGGTTGCGTGATCTTGTTGTAGGTAAAGGAACGCTGGTCAGAGATTTTCAGTATCTGCGGAAAACGGTTGAGCAAGGCATCAGACAGGCGCGCGACATCCAGCGCGCTCGTGTAGAGGTCTGGGGCGGGCAGGCCGTCGACATTCGTGTAATGCGTATTTGTAAGCCCAAGCCGCTGCGCGGTGCTATTCATGAGGCCGATGAAGGCAGACCGGCTGCCCGCCACCGCCTGGGCAAGTGCCACTGCCGCGTCATTGCCGGAATCGACCATGAGACCGCCCAGGAGCTGTTCGATGTCGACCGGTACACCGGGCTGGATAAACATCCGCGAGCCGCCCGTACGCCAGGCGGTGGTGGTCACAGGCACCTGCTGGTTGAGCGTAAGCGTCCCGCCTGCCACCGCCTGATAGGTGAGATAGGCCGTCATGAGTTTCGCAAGGCTTGCCGGTGCAAACCGCGCGTTCGGATGTTTGGCCGCAAGGATTTGGCCGCTCGTCACATCCATCAGCACATAGCTCTGTACTGAACTGAGCGTGGGTGGAGGCGGGATGGGCGGTGCCAGCGGTGTCGGTGCCGGCTGCGCGAACGCGGTGCCGGACAGGAGGACAAAGGAAAAGAGCGCTCGAGTGATCCAGCGCGGAATCAAAGACCGGACTCCAGACATCATGATATCCCCCGTGAGGTGGTTGCTGAATGGCTGAGACCGTCCTGTACGCGCGCGGTTCCAGATTCGCGCCGTTTACGTGCGCGCAGTTGTCTTGGTGCGTAATAAAGCACTGCATCGTCCTCGTCAACCAGAGAATCGAGCGCATGCACCATATCCCCGATAAGCGTGCGGTCGACCCTCGTCTGCGCCAGAAGGCCGTCCGCGGCGCTCAGCAGAAGATCCTTCCAATAAGTCACGAACCCGATACGCGCTTCCTGCCCGGTGAGCCTCCGGTCGAGGATGACGGGCGCATCACACAGCCATTCGACCGAAAGCCCCGTGGCCGATGCGAGGTCCGCAAGGTGTGCCCCAATGTCTGGTGCCCCGCCCAGGGCGACCTGATAGTCGTTGAAGGCACGCCAGTAACGCGCAAGTGCCGGTGCCGGTGGCTGTACATGGAACCCCGCGTTGAACACCTCGGTGCAGTAGATGAGTCCGTCCGGGCGAAGCACTCGATCTGCCTCACGCAGGATGGGTAGTGGATCGCGGACGTGCTCGAGCAGCCAGAACATGCAGATTGCATCAAACGACCGATCGGCGAATGGCAGCGCGTTTCCGCTTGCTTCGGCAAGCACTGCACGACCGTCTTTGATCTCTTCGTCCAGGAATACCCGCGCGCGTGCCAGCTGTACCCCTGCAATATCGACCCCGGTCAGACGGATCATGGGGTGCCGCTTCAGAAGGATCCGGATCTGCGCGCCTACGCCGCACCCGATCTCCAGGACTTCGCTACCCGGTGCAAGATCGATGACCGGATGAATGTAGGGCTCGAGGAATGCCCCTTGCCGGATCAGGCGTTCCTGCTCGGCGTCACTGAAGGTATGGATGTAACCCGGCGATTCCACGTTGAACTCTCAAGGTAGCGGCTCGATCCGTGCGGGTTAATACCCAGGGTACCCAAAAGTACCACCGCGGCAGGAGACGTCGGCCACGGGAGGATTCTACCCCGTACGGGCGGATCAGTGCAGCGCGCGTTTCCTGGTCGTGTCCTTGCGCCTGAGGATTCCGTGTGCCATTGCGTATTCCGCGATCTGGAGTCCGTTCAGCGCCGCCCCCTTGAAGAGCTGGTCGGCCACGATCCAGAACGCGAGGCCATTCTGAACGGAGATGTCCTCGCGGATCCGGCCCACGTAGGTTTCGTAACGCTCTGTGACCTCAAGCGGGACCGGATAACCCCCTGGCCCGCGCTCATCCTTCACGATCACGCCTTTGGCCTTCTCGAGGATCGAACGCGCCTCCTGCGCTGTCAGCTTTTGTTCGGTCTCGATGTGGACCGCCTCGGAATGGGCGCGCACGACCGGCACGCGCACGCACGTGGCGGACACCATGATGTCCTCGTCTCCCATGATCTTGCGGGTTTCGTGAACCATCTTCATCTCTTCCTTGGTGTAGCCGTTGTCCATGAATACGTCGACGTGCGGCAGGACGTTAAAGGCAATCTGCACGGGGTAGACCTCGTTACGCGCCGGATTACCGGCGGCGAGATCGCGCACCTGGGACTCGAGCTCCTCGATTGCCTTCGCTCCTGTACCCGAGACCGCCTGGTAGGTTGAGACGACGACTCTGCGGATCCGCGCGGCGTCATGCAGCGGTTTCAGCACGACCACCATCTGGATGGTGGTGCAATTGGGGTTCGCGATGATGCCTTTGTGGTTCCGGATCGTATCCGGGTTGACCTCGGGTACGACGAGTGGTACCGCCGGATCCATGCGGAAGGCGCTTGAATTGTCGATGACGAACGCGCCTGCCCGCGCAGCCGAGGGGCAGAACTCCTTGCTGACGGAGGCGCCCGCCGAAAAGAAGGCGAGGTCGACGTCCTGAAACGAGTCGTGTGTCAGTAACTGCACGGTCAGGGACTGGCCGCGAAAAGAAAGCACGCGCCCGGCTGATCGCGGAGACGCGAGCAGTGTCAGCGCATCAAGCGGAAAATTGCGCCGCTCGAGAAGCTTGATGAACTCAGTGCCGACCACACCGGTCGCACCGACAATCGCCACGCGCAACCCCATGTTAACCTCTCTCGCCGGCCTGTCCTGCTTGCTGTGAAGGTGCAAAATCCCGGGCGCATATGCCACAGGAAGGACGATATCATACGGTTGAGCAGGCGCTCTGTCATCTTTTAGGGCGCAGAACGGTCCGGTCTGGACTGCTGTCGTACCAAGGTCTCATGTGCCCCTGCGGGGATCGGTGTTAGCGTTTGCCGTGTCCCTAACGAACAAGATGAGGTGAGGTAATGAAAGCAGCGGCAATTATGGGTTCGGCTGTGCTTCTTGCGGGAAGTCTTCTCGTGGCCTGCCATAAGAAAGAACGGTTCTAATACCTCAAGCAATAGTGATAATAATCCTCCACAGACTCAGGCACCTGCGACATCGAACGGCAGCAGTTCCGGTGACACGTCCTCGCCGGGCAGTGGGGCATCTTCTTCGAATGGCGGGACGTCGGGCAGCATGGGCGGTGGCAGCACCAGCGGCAGCGGTTCAAGCGGCGGGACCGGTGGAGGCAGTCAGTAGGTTGTCGGTGCCAAATCCCGCGTATCCAGTGAAGGACATGCACGAGCCCGGCGACCCCCGGCTCGAAGGCAAGAGGCGGCTTTGCCCGACCGCCAGGGCGTTTTTATGCCGCCTGTATTATTCGCTTTGTGTTTCTTGCAGGTGACCACGTCCGTGATATCCCGATTCCACCCGCTTGGTTTTCTCCGCTTCCGCTTGCCCCCAGCGTTGTTGCGCCCGCCGCCGATCGCATACCTACCGGCTTTTTCCCCTGGTAATGTTCTCATGGCCGATGCTCGCCTTGCCAGATGTGCTGGTGCGGCATGCGCGTTATTTTGATCGCCATGCCACGGGCTGCCGCATCTGCGGCGCCAGCCAGGTTTTCGGCCCGGCGTCTCCTTGCCTCTGTTACGGAATGCATGCGGCGCAGCACCCCCTGCGTTTTAACGCGCCATATGCCGTTTCTCGCCGTTGATGCAGAACGCGGATCGCTGTAGTTCCGGGATCGCCGCTGACGGGTAGTGGCGGGTGCCCGCGAGATGCGCATTGGCCTCGAGCATTGGCCGCTTGAAAGCCCGGGTGTACCATGCGCAAGCGCCGGATTTAGGTTTTACGAGGCCAACACCAGAATCCACACAGCAGAGGTCTTTCCGGAACATGGCGGAACCGCGGTACATCGACCTGCGCCAGATCTCCGATCGCGCGATCGCAGTGATCACCTCGCCCGTCGCGTTCTATCGCAACATGCCGAAGACTGGCGGTTTCCTCGAGCCGCTCGTGTTCATGATCATCATAAGTTTCGTCAGCGGGTTTCTGTTCGCCCTCGGTTTTTTCCTCGGGATGAACCCCGTGGCTGGCGTGTTCTTTGCGGTCGGCGGAGTGGTCATGATCCCGATCGTCGTGACCTTGGGCAGTTTTCTGTGGTCGCTTGTGCTATTCGTGATTTGGAGGATCGCGGGTTCACGCGAGCCCTTCGAGGTTGCCTATCGCTCGTTTGCCTATACCTGGGCGATCTCTCCAATTACGACCGTGATGGCGCTCGCGCCGCGCATCGGTTTCATCGGCGGAATCACGAGTTTCTTCTGGACGCTTTATCTGCTGATCGTTGCGAGCATCGAGGTGCACCGTATCCCGCCCCGGACCGCCTATACCGTATTCATCGCGCTCGCGCTCGTGCTCCTCGGAGTGGCGTCGCTGGCCGCCTCAGAGCGGCATGGGGTTCTGCACTCGTTCGCCCAGCAGGTGCTGAACGCGCAGCGGGTCATGAGGACGACCCAGCCTTTCGGCCCGGGAGCGCCGAAGGCGCACTGATCTTGTCAGGGACCTGAAAGCGCCTGTGCCCGGCCGTCGGCCGCGGCCGCCTGGTGCGGATGTCCGAGGGCCGCAAATGCCGCCGCGATCAGTTGCCAATTGCGGGCCTGTAACGAGCGATCATGCGGGCTTAGGCTGTTCGAGCGCAAGGCGAGGTACCGCGCCTCGTTTGGGTGCCGGGGAAGTCTCAGGCGCGCCAGCGCATGCCAGAGATGGGGATTGCCGGGTGCGATACGCAATGCCCGTTCGATCAGCCCCTCCGCGACCCGTGGATGCCCGGCTGCTGCCGACTGTTTTGCCTGTTGCATCAGCATAGTAATCGCAGGATTGCTCGTGTGCTGCTCCGGTCGTGCGGGCAGTGGCGCACAGGCGGTGATCAGCATGAGGGTCAGTGCGACGATGATCACGGCGCGTTTCATGGATGGAATAGTCTCCGTAGCGGACTCAGCAGGCGATTGAGCAGGGAGCCCTGTGCGCACGGTGCTTTCCGCGTGGGCACCGATCCCCGGATGAAAGGCAGCTTGATGGCGCCCGGGCAGGTGCGGTCCGCACGCAGACCCGTAACCGGGTCGATCCATGCGTGCACGATGTCTGCCGGTTGCACCGGGTCAAGCGGTTGCGGGTGGAGTGCGCGCATGAGTTTGCCCCAAACCGTCATGGCGCCCGCCGCCCCGGTGAGTTCGGTAGGCTTGTCGTCGTCGCGCCCCACCCAGACGACGGCAAGACGATCCCCGGTAAAACCGGCAAACCAGCTGTCCCGCAGGTCCTGCGTGGTGCCGGTCTTGCCCGCAGCATTGATTGTGGAGGGCAGATAGCGGGCCAGGCCCCGGCCCGTGCCCTCCTGCACTACGGCCTGCAGTGCCCGGATCAGCAGGTAGGCGGGGCCCGCTGGTGCAACCCGTTTGATCGTGAGCGGGAATCGCTTGAGCAACCGGCCATGCGCCGTGGTGATCGCGCGAATGACCCGTAGTGGCGTGCGGTAGCCATCGCTCGCGATCGTCTGGTACATGTGTGTCATGTCCCAGGGGGTGATACTGCTTGCCCCGAGCAGGCTTGACGGGAACGGCTCGATCGGTTCCTTGAGGCCCAGCGTATGGGCGGTGGCAATGACCGATTTCAAGCCAAGCGCGAGCCCAAGACGTACCGTCGCCACGTTGTAGGAGTGCGCGAGTGCGGTGATGAGCATCACTTGGCCGTGATACTTCAGGTCATAGTTGTGGGGTTGCCATACCGTTCCGTTTGGCTCCTTGAGTTTGAAGAGCGTGTCATCGATCAGTGTTGCGAGCGTATAGGACGAGGGGTGCTCAAGCGCGGTCAGGTAGATCGCTGGTTTGATCACCGAGCCGGTCTGGCGTGCCGCGTGGATTGCCCGGTTGAATCCCTGGGCTCGGGCCACCCGGCCACCTACGACCGCGGATACCTCGCCGTTTTGCGGGTTGGTCACGACCACCGCCCCCTCGAGCGTGCCGGGTTTCAGGCGCTCGCTGCGCTCAATGGCTGTCAGTCGATCGCTCAGCGCGCGCTGAGCGGTGTTCTGCACGTGCGGATTGAGGGTCGTGAAGATGCGCAGCCCCCCGCTGCGCAGGTCCTCCTTACGGTAGTCGCGCGGCAGCTCGAGTCGCACGGCGTCCATGAAGGCCGGATAAGGTGATCTCGCCGGGGGCGGTTTCGGTGTCACCCCGAGCGGCTCGTCTGCAGCCATCTTTGCCTGCTCGGGGGTGATCACCTTTTGTTTTGCCATTTCCGCCAGCACGATATTACGCCGGTGCAGGGCATGGGCAGGGTGACGGCGCGGATTGTAGTACGAGGGGCCCTTCACGAGCCCGATGAGGAGCGCCATCTGTGCCGGATCCAGCTCATTCAGGGGACGATTGAAATAGAACCAGCTTGCAAGCCCGAAGCCGTGGATGGCCACATCGCCGTTCTGGCCGAGGTAGACCTCATTGATGTAGGTGTCCAGGATATCGTTTTTGCGGTAATGCCAAGTGAGGAGCATGGCCATGATGGCCTCGGTCGCCTTGCGCCTCAGCGTGCGCGCCGGCGTCAGGTAAAAGTTGCGTGCAAGCTGCTGGGTGATCGTGCTTGCGCCCTCAACCACCCGGCCTGCGCGCAGATCCGCCACCATTGCCCGGACCACCGCTTCAGGGTCGATGCCGATGTTACTGTAGAAGGTACGGTCCTCCACGGCAATGAGGCCGTTCGTCAGTACCGGTGGCACATCCCGCAGTTTGACGAGGATCCGGTCTTCGTTGTGCCCGGGATAGAGCGCCCCGATGTAGAGTGGATCCAGGCGTACCAAGGCCAGCGGAGTGCCATGGGTGTCGAGCAGGCCGGTCAGCCGGTCGTCCCCAAACTGCGCCTCGAAAGGGATTGCCGGCTGGGTGTCATCGGCAAAGCGGAATGGCCGTGACACGACGTTGAACTCCTGTCCCTGCCGGACAAACGTACCCGGTTCCCGGCTGGCGGTATCTCGATAGCCGAGCGCGAGCAGGGTCGATTCGAAGCGTTCGGCGCTGAGCGCAAGACCCGGATAGAGCTCGAGCGGACTCGCGTACACCTGGGCGGGAAGTGCCCAGCGTTTCTCCTCGAATTGCGCGCGCACGACGTGATTCAGGTACGCCGTATATCCTCCGAGGAACACCCCGCCGAACAGGAACAGGAGTCCGATCACATGATAAGGACGGCGGCTGGGAGATTGTGGGCGGGCCATGGAGGGGCGTAACGGGACTGATGGGCTGCAAGTATAGCCTGAGGCCACATCCGGATGAAGTGCAGCGACCGAAGCGGTGGCTTACCCCCAGAATATCAGATAGATGCCAGGGTGCCACGGTCTTCGCGATTGTGACCAGAATCACGAGAACTG
>JAJYDT010000149.1 GCA_021777335.1 Pseudomonadota bacterium
TTGCGCTGAGCAGCGAATTGCGCAGTCGCTCCGACTCGATCTTCATCAACGCCTCCTGGGCCACGTGCACGAAGTGCACGCGTTCAAGGGCAAGTGCGATCTGCGACGCGAACGTCTCCAGCAGCCGGTGCTGCTCGGGAACGAACACCAGACGCGGATTTCTGGGTGCGAGCACCAGAACGCCGCGCGGACGGATCGGTGCTTTAAGCGGAAGGTAATAGACCGGGCTTGCCGACAGGGTGCTGGTACCATAGCCCGCAGGCTGCTGGTGATCAAAGACCCATTGCGCGATCGCGGTGTCCAGAGCAGGCATCTTCTGCTCCGTATCTGTGCCCACCGGCGGCAGGACGATCCGCTCGGACGGGTCCGGGAGCAGCACCGCCGTTTCGGCCTGGAATACGCCGTGCAGATTGCGGTTGGCGATCTCCACGATCTGCTCGGTCTGGACCGCTCCGCTCAGCTCGCGCGCCGCCTCGTACAACGACCGGGCACGCCGCTCGCGCAGCGTCGCGACGCGTGCCTGATAGCGCAGGTTATGGGTCAGACTGCTAATGACAAGCGCGCTGGCCAGCATGACCACGAAAGTGACCAGGTACTGTGCGTCCGAAACCGAAAAGGACAATCTCGGCGGAACCAGGAAGAAATCGAAGCTCAGCACCGACAGCACCGCGCTCAGGATCGCCGGTCCCCGCCCAAAACGGAACGCGACCAGCATCACGGTCAGCAGATAGAGCATGGCGACGTTCGTGAGAGATAGATGCTGCGCTAGCGGCATCGCCACAACGGTCGTGACTACACAGGTGGCCACAGCCGCGATGTAGCCGCGGTTCGTCCGGCGCTTCTTTCCTCCCGCAACGAGGCTGTACGCGTCCGAATATCCGTCTTCGGCAGGAGGCGTCTTGCCATCCCGTTCGTAGCCGACGACATAGACGTCGGCATCACGCGCCATCAGCGACAGTCGCTCCGCAAGGGGAATCGACAGGCGCCGCAGCCACGCCGGCCGCGATGTCTTGCCGATAACCAGCTTGGAAACATTGCGGCTGCGGGCATAGCTAAGCAGCGTGGCGGCGACGTCCGCGCCCCCCATGGTGGTCGTCTCGGCTCCGAGTTCGCGCGCCAGACTGAGGGTCTTGAGAATACGGTCGCGGGCCGCGCTCGGGAGGCGCTGCAGGCGCGGCGTCTCGACGTAGATGGCAATCCAGTCTGCACGCAGATCCCCGGCAAGCCGCGCCGCTCTGCGCACCAGTTTCTCACCGTCGGCTCCGGGACCGATGCACACCAGCAGGCGCTCCTTCGCTTGCCACACGCTGCGGATCGACTTGTCCTCGCGGTACTCGCGCATCTGCGCGTCCACCCGGTCGGCGGTGCGACGCAGCGCCAGCTCGCGCAAAGCGATGAGATTACCCTTTCGGAAGAAGTTCCGTATCGCCTGTTCCACCTGATCCGGAACATAGACTTTTCCGTCCCTGAGGCGCTGCAGGAGCTCATCCGGAGGCAGATCAACGACTGTCACCTCGTCGGCGCGGTCGAACACGCTGTCAGGAATCGTTTCCCACACGCGCACCCCGGTAATCTGGCCGACGACATCGTTCAGCGTCTCAAGGTGCTGAACATTGAGCGTCGTGTAGACATCGATACCCGCGGCAAGAAGCTCCTCGACGTCCTGCCAGCGTTTGGCATGACGGCTGCCGGGGATGTTCGAATGGGCAAGCTCGTCAACGATAACGGCGGCGGGCTTGCGCGCCAGCGCCCCGTCCAGGTCGAATTCCGCGAGCTCCCTCCCGCGGTACCCCAGCATTCGCGGCGGCAGGATTTCAATATCCCGCAGGAGTTCCGCAGTTTCCGCCCGCCCGTGCGTTTCAACAAGGCCGATCACCAGGTCCCTGCCCTGCATTCTGAGAGCCTGGGCCGCGGACAGCATTGCATAGGTCTTGCCGACACCTGCGCAGGCGCCAAAAAAGATCTTGAGCCGGCCGCGCGTCCTCTGCGCTTCCTCCCGCTGCACACGATCGAGCAGGCGATCGGGATCGGGACGCTGCTCATTCATGGGAACGTCCATTGCCAGCATCCGGCGGTTCATGGCGTATAGACGTGCAGGAGCTGCGGCGGCAGGAAAACGTGAATCGACAGCTGATGCGGCCGCTAGGCAATCCCCCCCAGCGACGGGTCCTGCCTGCTTCGTCGGGCAAAGGCCGGGCGCTGAAAGCGATCCGTGACGCGGTGATCCGGACACGGATCCGGCCTCGGCCACCAACGGCCCCGGGCGGAGCAGACCGGTCTGTCTCCTGCAGGCGCGCAGCGGCAATATCCGTTCCGGTCAGCGGGGACCTGGTCATTCGAGACTCAATCAACCGTCTTCCTCGTCGCGGCACCGCCCCGCCAGGCATGCTCGGCGCGGCCGGTGATACACCTATGCCCAGTGCATTAAATTTACGCCGGAAAATCCGAAAAATCCCGCATAGCCGGCCCTCGACCGCAGAGTGTGCGGCCCGCCGGCTGCTCAATGCACTGCATCCAGCGCCAGGTTCAGTTCCAGAACGTTCACCCGCGGTTCGCCGAGGACCCCGAATTGCCGCCCGGTGATATGCCCGGAAATCAGCCTGCGGACACGCGCCAGGCTCAGATGCCGCGCCCGCGCCACGCGGGGCGCCTGATAATAGGCCGCAGCAGGGCTGATGTCCGGATCGAGCCCGCTCCCCGAGGAGGTCGCCAGATCGACGGGCACCGGAGCGGAGTTGCCCGGATCCGCCTCACGCAATGCCTTGATGCGCCCCTCCACTTCCGCAAAAAGTGCCGGATTCGTCGGCCCCAGGTTCGAACCAGACGAGTTAGCGGCGTTATAGGGATAGGGTGCGGTCGCCGACAGCCTGCCCCAGAAGTACTTCGGGTTGCTGAAGGGCTGGCCGATCAGTCTCGATCCCACTGGCTTCCCTCCCCTGAGGATCAGGCTGCCGTTGGCCTGCTGCGGAAAAAACGCCTGCGCCAGGCCGGCGACCAGGGCCGGATAGGCCAGACCGGTAACAATGGTGAAGAATACGAGCATGGCAATTGCGGATTTCACATGATTCCACATCGACGCTCTCCTCCGTTATGCGAGCCCAAGATGGACCAGGATCATGTCGATCAGCTTGATTCCGATGAACGGGGCGATGACTCCACCGACCCCGTAGATCAGCAGGTTTCTGCGCAGCAGGCGGGCGGCACCGACAGGGCGATAGCGCACGCCCCGGAGGGCTAGCGGAATCAGCGCGATAATAATCAGCGCATTGAAAATCACCGCGGAAAGGATCGCGCTGCGGGGCGTTGCCAGATGCATGATGTTGAGCGCATTGAGCTGTGGATAGGTCGTCGCGAA
>JAJYDT010000150.1 GCA_021777335.1 Pseudomonadota bacterium
GGACTATGAGACGGACAATTACCGCACTGGTCCTGTTCTTTGCCGCGGTGCGCCTGTCGACCGCCAGTCTGGTTGATCCGACGCGCCCGAATTTCGGGACCAGCGTGCGCCCAGGCTATCGCCTTGAATCGGTGCTGGTTTCACCGGTGCGGCGCACCGCCATGATCAACGGGCGGCGCCTCGCCGTGGGGGACCGGATCGGTCGCGCACGCGTTGTTCATATTGATGACCGGGGCGTGCAGCTGATGCGGGACGGGAAGATCGTGCGTCTGCGTCTCATCCGCGGGACGGGTCACCGGACGCTTGATCCGTATACGAACCGGGAGGGTGGGTCATGAGCAGCATGCGTGCACGTCTTGCCGTATGTCTCGTGCTTGCCGCTACCGGCGGCTGTGCCAGCACCGGCTGGGATACGATGACCGGGAAGCACATCAATCAAACGCTTGCGAACGCGCACAAGGTGCCCCTCCAGCCGCTGCCGCCCAGCGTCTCCTCGTCGCTCATACCGAGGGTCGAGATCCGTCTGCCGCACGGGGCGAGGACCGGGGTCCAGCCGCGTTTCAATCTCGTCGTCAATCAGGCGCCGGCACGCAGTGTCCTGCTGGGACTCGTGCAGGGAACACCCTATAGCATGGTGGTTCCTGCCGGACTCTCGGGCCGTATCTCGCTCGACCTGAAGGATGTCACGGTCCCTCAGGCGATGCGCGCGATCCGGCGCACCTATCACTACGAATACAAATTGCGTGGCCACCAGTACTACATTCTTCCGCCGGGGCTCGAAACCCGTTTCTTCAGGGTTGACTATCTGGACATCACGCGCAAGGGGACGTCGAACACGGCGATGACGTCAGGCGATCTCACGAGCGTCGGAAGTTCGGTTGCCGGCGGCGCCCTGGGTGCGCCGACGACACCTCCCGCAATGAACAATGCCAATAACAGCTCGCTCTCCAACATGCGGATCGAGACCACGAGCAAGAGCGATTTCTGGAAACAGCTCGAGGAAACGATCGCGACCGTCGTGGGCAACAAGGATGGCCGCCGGGTGGTTGCCAACCCGCAGGCCGGGCTTCTGATCGTGCGCGCAAGCCCGCGCGAACTCAGGCTTGTCGGCCATCTGCTGCACGTCATGCAGGCCAACGTCGACCGTGAGGTAATCCTCGATGCGAAGATCCTCGAGGTCCAGCTGAACAGTGGTTTTCAGTCGGGGATCAACTGGGCGGATCTTGCACGACTCAACGGGGCCACGATCACCTCGTCTCAGGTCGGCGGCGGCACGCTGCTGTCCGGGTCTGGTGTGAGCGAGATCGGGGGCAACACGGGCAACCTGAATCCCGCCGCCTATAACCCGATCAACGGCACCGAGTCGTCGGCCTTCGGGGGTATTTTCAGCCTTGCGGTGCAGGCACGCAATTTCACGACGTTCATCGAGCTTCTGAAGACACAGGGTCGGGTTCAGGTGCTGTCGAGTCCCCGTGTCGCGACGGTCAACAACCAGCAGGCGGTGATCAAGGTCGGCGGAGACAATTTCTTTGTCACGGGGGTGACCAATTCGGTCAGCAGCGTGGGCCTCACGGCGGTGTCGACACCGGCCGTGCAGCTCACGCCGTTCTTCTCCGGCATTGCGCTTGACGTGACGCCGGAGATTGATCGCCGGGGGGCTGTGATCCTCGCGATCCATCCGTCGGTGAGTGATGTGACCCAGCAGACCCAGACCTTCAGTGTATCCGGGCAGGCATTCACGCTGCCACTGGCCTCGAGCACGATCCAGGAATCGGACGACGTCGTGCGTGCACATAGCGGCCAGATCATCGTGATTGGCGGCCTGATGAAGGAGGGCACGACCAAGAACCACGCGGCGGTGCCGTTCCTTGAAAATCTTCCATTGGTCGGCAACCTGTTCAAGGACCGCCAGATCACCCGGGTAAAGCAGGAGCTGGTGATTCTGCTGAAGCCCACGGTGGTGCAGAGCCCCGATCAGTGGGCACATGTGGTCGGCGATTCGCAACGGCGGATCCGCCAGATCGAGCGGGGGGGCAACTGATGTACGTACGATATTTCGGGCTGAAAGAGATGCCCTTCACCATCACCCCGGATACGAGTTTCTTTTTCGCCCACCCGGTGCACCAGGAGGCGCTCAATACGCTGCTGATCGCGGTGCGCCTCGGCGAGGGGTTCATCAAGGTGACGGGCGAGGTAGGTACCGGCAAGACGCTGATCTGCCGCAAGCTCCTTGCCGCACTTGAGAACGACAGCAAGGTGTTTACGGCCTACATCCCGAACCCGTATCTGTCGCCGACGGCGCTGCTCGGCGCGATTGCCGATGAGCTGGGTGTGCGGGTTCTCCGCAACCGCGAGCCGCACCACCTGCTCAAGCAGCTGACCGCGGCATTGCTCGAGATCCACAAGAAGGGCCGGCGGGTTGTGCTTTGTCTCGATGAGGCGCAGGCAATGCCGGTCGCCACACTGGAAGCGCTGCGGCTGCTCAGTAATCTTGAGACCGAGAAGCGCAAATTGCTGCAGGTGGTGCTGTTTGGCCAGCCCGAACTTGATGTCAAGCTGGCAGACCCGTCGATCCGCCAGCTGCTCCAGCGGATCACCTTCTCCTGCAGGCTGGCGCCGCTCCGGTTGCGCGATATCCGCTATTACGTGGCCCACCGCCTTTCGATCGCCGGCCATAGTGGTGGACCCGTGTTTTCGATGCCCGCAATCTGGCGGCTTGCGCGCGCTAGCCGCGGGATACCGCGGATCGTGAACATACTGTCGCACAAGGCGATGCTCGCGGCATTTGGTGAAGGGAGCCGGCGGGTAAGACTGAGGCATGTCCGCGAGGCGGCGCAGGACACGGAATCGACCGTCTCGTCCTCTTTCGGCCAGTCACGCTACATGGTCACGGTGCTCGCGGCGCTGCTCGTCTCGGTCGGCGCGCTTCTCTGGATGCGTGCGCGATGAGCCTGCTGAACAAGATGCTGCTGGATCTCGAGACGCGCCAACGGACCGGGGGCGGGACGGCCTCAGAGGATGCGTTGAGCGACACGCGCCCGGCGCTCATACCGTCGCGCCATCGGCTCGTGCTCGTGGGTGTGCTGGTCGCCATACTGGCGCTCGCGGTGCTTGCCTATTGGGTCCTTAAGACCGGGTCGCCATCGCCGCGGATCGTGGCGCCTGTAGCCGCCGGGGCGTTGACTCAGAGGGTGCCCCCCCCGCAGCCTGTGGCACCGCGCGTGGTTGCGGCACCGCCACTGCAAGCGGTAGTTCCGCGTGTCCCGCTCGCAACCCTCCGGGCGGCACCCCCTCACGCAGTGGTCGCCGCCGTAGCGCCACCG
>JAJYDT010000151.1 GCA_021777335.1 Pseudomonadota bacterium
TGGATCAGCCTTTTCCGGCCCCTTTCTCTTACCACGATCCCGGCAGCATGGTGGTTCTTGGTCGCTTTGACGGGGTCTGTCAGATAGACCGTTTGCGCCTGCGCTGCCGCGGTGGTTTCGCCTGGATACTCTGGCTGAGTCTGCATCTGTACCGCATCATCGGCACGCGCAATCGCTTGCGAGCCCTGCTTGACTGGAGCGGCGATTACTTGCGGCGCAATACAGCGGTGCAGCTTGTCCGCGACAGATTCTGGCGATGATGCCGTCTGTCGGTGGCGGGGACGCAGAGGGTGCATGCCAGCATCAAACCTTCCCGTAAAGGGTGTGTCCCGGTTCGAAAACAGAGAGTGAATTGGCGCGACCCTGTATTCGGAGTCGAGCTTTCCAGGGCAGTGGCGCGAAATAAATAAAAAGGCTCTTCAGCAGAATTAGGGTCAAGTCCCATCCCTGCTGTCAATTCGATCCGGTAGAGACGTCCTTTTCTTGACTCAATGACACCACGTTATCCAAAGTGGTGGTAGGGCATCGAACCGCGAGCGACTCGTGGAATTCATTTCTATCGAGATAGTGCCGTTCGGCCCATACCTCGTGGTGTTCAGCCAATAAAGCACCCACAAGGCGCAGGCAGGACCCGGTATGGCAGAAGATTCCCCGCCCACGCGGATGCGGCGTTTGATCTCCTCGTTTAGCCGCTCCAGCGTGTTGGTGCTCTTCAGGTGTTTGTGGTGGGCCCTGGGGAGCTGATGGGAGGTTACTAACCAAATCCCAAGTAATACCACGCCCCTTGTAATCCGGTCATGAAATGCCAAAAGACCATTGATGCGCGGAAGTTCTCCCATCAGGCGCTAGAAGAGATGCGGGTGTCGGCTGGGACGCGAGTCGAGGCCGGCGAGAGCCCGGAACGGGTCGCCGAAGGCCTCGGAATCAACCGGCGGACGATCTAACGCTGACTCTCCGCCTGCCACTACGGCGGCGTGGAGGCGATCAAGGCAAGGCCGATCCCGGGAGCCCCGGCCAAGGTCTGCGCAAAGCAGATGGCGCAGTTGTCGCGGATCATCCGGGAAAAAATCCCCTCCAGGGATCAGTTGCGAGCGGCAAGGAATCAGGAGCGAACCACGGACCGGCCTATTCCCTGGCTCCGGCCGCTCGGCCTGGGGACTGGGGTTATAGGTGGCGGATGACGTTGAAAAAAGTGATATCAGGATTGTATAATGCAATCAACGCGATCGGAGATGATATATGATGGCATCCATAACGGTACGAAATCTGCCTGAAGAGGTGCGCCGGGCGTTGCGGGTGCGAGCGGCACAGCACGGTCGCAGCACCGAGGCGGAGGTTCGAGATATCCTAGAGCAAGCGGTCAGACCGGAAGGGCGAATGAAGTTGGGTTCGCTGTTGGCCGATGTCGGTCGCCGGATGAAATTAACCGACGAGGAATTCAGTGCATTCGAGCAGGTGCGCGACACTGTTCCGGCCCGGTCTGTCGATTTTGAATGATTTTACTTGACACGAATGTGGTGTCGGAGCCGCTCCGCCGCTTTCCCGAGCGACGCGTCGTGGCGTGGCTTGACGAGCAGCCCGCGGAGACCCTCTATCTGTCTGTTATCACGGTGGCCGAGTTGCGCGCCGGAGTGGCGCTTCTACCACCCGGCGAGCGACGCACCGAATTGCATGAAAGCCTCGAAAAGCAGGTCCTGCCACTCTTCGCCGGCCGTGTGCTGCCATTTGCTGCGGATTGCACCGATGCTTATGCGAAACTTGTGAGTCATGCGAAAACAGCGGGCTTGGCTATTGCCACGGCGGATAGTTATATCGCAGCTATTGCGGTGGCCCATGGATTTATTGTGGCGACGCGAGATATCAGCCCGTTCAAAGCGGCTGGCGTGGATGTTATCAACCCCTGGATGGTATAGCTGAGCGGCCAAAACGCTGCGCCATCCTGTCTGAGCTTTTCCTGTACAGTGCCTACCCGGACCCAGAACATAAAAGCCAAACAGGGGGTGTCGGGCTTCTTCACGAATTGTCTTTGGCTCCCCTTCCTGCGCCCGTATCGAAAAGGCCCGGCGACCGCGCATCCGTCGCAACCTCACCGATGAGGACGCTCGGCGAATAGCCGAAAACGTCACCGGCTTATTCGCGATTCTCGCCGAATGGTCGCTGGCTGCGAGGACTGCTTCTGCCAACGACGCCGGCGTCGCGGCACCCATCGATACGGCGGAGATGTGCCATGACCGCTGAAACCATCGTCAAGGCCCTCGGCGGGAGAAAGGCCGGTGGCGGCTGGTCGGCACGATGCCCCGCCCATGATGATCGCACGCCAAGCCTGTCCTTGCACGATTCCGGCGACGGGGAGGTGCTGGTCCGTTGCCATGCCGGCTGCGATCGAAACGAGGTGATTGCGCACCTGAAAGCAAGCGGCCTGTGAACGCAAAACGCTCCGCGCCTGTTCCGATACGCCGCATCACGCCGTGTCACCAAGCCCGCTGAGCCAGACCGCGACGAGGTCAAGCGCAGCGAGGCCGCGCTGTCGATCTGGCAGGTGGCGAAACCGGCGGGCGGGACGCTGATCGAAACCTACCTCGGATCGCGTGGGCTGCTGCTGCCGGCCATGCTGATGCTGCGTTTTCATCCACGCCTGAAGCGTCCTTCCGGCGATTCCTGGTCCGCCATGATCGCGCTGGTCACACGCGGTCCCGACTGCGCCTCTTGCCATTCATCGCAGCTTCTTGGCTCGCAATGGCGCTGGCAGGGCTCCGGTCAATCCGCAGAAGATGATGTTGGGGCCGTGCCGTGGCGGTGCCATGCGCCTCGCAGAACCCGGTGATCCGATGAGGAACGGTGAAGGGATTGAAACGTGCCTCGCCGCCATGCAGGAAACAGGTTTTCCTGCGTGGGCCGCGTTGTCCACCTTCTGGTTGCGTGTACTCGATCTGCCAAAAAGCGTTCGCGATGTGATCGTGCTGACGGACGGCGACGATCCCGGTGAGTCGCGGTCCGCGAGTGCATATTGCGCTGGAAAAGCGCGGGCGTCACGTTTGCATCGCCCGCCCGCCGAAGGGCATGGACTTCAACGATATGCTGGTGGGGCTTGTGTCCTCGATCGTGGAGGGCGCGCAATGAACAACCGCCAACACCGGGTTGGTCAAGCGGCCAGATCCCAGGACGTTGTGGTGTAGGCTTAGCAGTGGACTCCAATTCTTACAGTGCCTCTTCCGCTCCTGGATCGGAGAGGTTGAGCCACTGCTGGAAGAAATAGTTGCACAGCATGCCCTCCAAGTTCACTGGAGGCCTGCTGTTCTCGCCCTTGGGACAGT
>JAJYDT010000152.1 GCA_021777335.1 Pseudomonadota bacterium
TCTGAACTTCATCGTGCCGCTCGAGGGCAAGGACGCATTTGGCCGTCACGGTGGAATGGCCATCGTGCAGGCGCCACGGGCTCTGTCCCGCGTGATCGCCCTGCCGCACACCGATCGTGCCGCCTACGATTTCGTCTTGCTGTCGTCGGTCATTCATGCCTATATCGACGAACTGTTTCCGGGCATGCGCGTCACGGGTTGCTACCAGTTCAGGGTGACCCGCAACAGCGATCTGTCTGTCGAAGATGAAGAGGTCGATGATATCCTACGCGCAGTTCAGGGGGAACTGGCCTCCCGCCGCTATGGCGGCGCGGTGCGCCTTGAGGTCTCGCGGGAATGCCCCGAACAGACGGCCGCTTTCCTGTTGCGCCACTTTGGCCTCGGGCCCGACAATCTCTATGCCGTCAACGGTCCCGTCAACTTGAACCGCGTAGGAGAAATATACGACCGGATCGACCGCGTCGACCTCAAGTTTCTTCCCTTTGTGCCCGGCATTCCCCGCAGTCTCTCGCAGCCCCGGGACATTTTTGCGGCCATACGCCGCAGCGACATTCTTCTCCACCACCCCTTCGAATCGTTCGTGCCGGTCACGGAGTTCATTGCCACCGCCGCCGCCGATTCCGCCGTGCTCGCCATCAAGCAGACAATGTACCGCATCGGACCGGACTCGAAAATCGTCGACGCCTTGGTGATGGCAGCCCATGCCGGAAAGGAGGTAACGGTCGTCATCGAACTCAGGGCCCGCTTTGACGAGGCAGCCAACATCGCCATGGCCAACCGGCTGCAGGAGGCGGGGGCGCATGTGATGTATGGCGTGGTGGGATACAAGACGCATGCTAAAATGGCGCTCGTCGTGCGGCGCGAAGGGGCAACGCTGCGGCGCTATGTGCACCTTGGTACAGGAAACTATCACCCGCGCACCGCGATGGCCTACACGGATTACGGCCTCTTCAGTTGCGACCCCGAAATCGGCGCAGATGTGCATCATATCTTCCAGGAGTTGACGAGCCTCGGCGCCACCGCCCATCTGCATCGGCTCATCCAGTCCCCGTTTGCCCTGCACGCACGCATTCTCGCGCTCATCCAGCGCGAGCAGGAGATCGCCGAAGCTGGACGAGTGGCGCATATCATCATCAAGGTCAACGCACTGACGGAACCCGAGGTCATCCAGGCCTTGTACCGGGCCGCTCGCGCCGGCGTGCGCATCCAGCTCATAGTGCGCGGCATGTGCTGTCTGCGTCCCGGCATAAAAGGTGTTTCCGATACAATTCAGGTACGCTCCATAGTCGGCCGCTTTCTCGAACACAGCCGTGCGTATTATTTCCGCAACGATGGCCAGAAGGAAGTCTATCTGGCCAGCGCCGACTGGATGGAGCGCAACTTCTTCCGCCGGGTGGAAGTCTGTTTTCCCGTTTTGCAGACACGACTGCGTGATCGCGTCCTGCGTGACCTGAAGCGTTACCTGAAGGACAACGAGAGAGCCTGGATCTTGTCCGCCGACGGAAGCTACCGGCGCATGCACGCGCGCAAACATCCGCAGGACGCGCAGGCGCAGCTCCTCGCGATTCTTGGAAACCGCGCAACCATTCAATCCTGAACGAAACGGATGTCCCCTTTTGCCATCTGCGCACACTCTTCCGCAAGGTCAGCAATTGCCGCTTCCCGCTGCACGCCGGACCGGGTGACCACATGGATGTGCACGCTGTTTCCACGCGTTCCCAGATGCACGGTTAGCGGCCCGTAAGCGGCCGCTACGCGCTCGGCGGCTACGGCAAGCCGCAGCAACACGGCGAGCCGCACGATCCCCGCGCCGTACAAGCCCTTCAGCACACGCAATGTCGACCCCGTCCAGCGGCCCGCGTGCAGCTCGATCAATGCGCCCAGAAAATCCTGTTGGTGCCGGGAAAATCCGGCCAGATCCGCGGAACGGACAATGTAGGCGCTGTGCAGTTGGCGTTGTGTGTGCGCAATCGCGTCCCCGCTTTCGTGCAACTGCGCCGCCCATTCGAGAAAACGGCAGTCCTCGTCGCTTAGTGCCCAGGCAGCCCTTACGGATTCCGCCATCTCCGCCGCGCGACGCGCCACCAGATCACCGGTCGGATTCGGCCAGCGCGCGGCCAGCTCCATTACGGCCGTCGCGCGCACATCCCGACCCTGCAGTTCATCTATGAGATCGTAGAGGATGCCCTCGCGCAAGGCGCCACGCGCGACGTCCATACTATCAACAGAAAACACTTCCATGAATGCCGTTAATACAGAAAGACCACCCATGATCACGGGGGCGCGCTCTGTCGCAAGACCCGGCATCACCAGACGATCAAGGCGCCGCTGGCTGATCAGGCGCCGCACCAGCTCGTCGACATGTTCGCGCCGTATGCCGCGCTCTGCCAGGCCGCAGTCCCGAATCATGTTTTCGACGGCCCTGATAGTCCCGGAAGAACCCATCACCCGTGTCCAGTCCGTGCCCTGCACACTCGCGCGGGCCGCCATCAGGCGGGATTTGGCCACCTTCACGGCCTGCGCGAACCGCGCCTGGGTAAGCAGATGGCCAGCGAATATCCCATCGGTGAGCGTCACCGAACCGATGCCGACGCTTTCAAGGACTTGTGGCGCGTACCCGACACCGACGATCAGTTCCGTGCTGCCGCCTCCAATATCGATCAGGAGCACGCGGTCGTTTTCCGCAAGGACGCGGCTGACGCCCCGGTAGATGAGGCGAGCTTCCTCGACCCCCGAAATGACAGAGATCGGTACGCCCAGCCGATTCTCGGCACGGACCAAAAACCCCTCGGCCCCAGTGGCAACCCGGAGGGTATTGGTACCAACTGCACGCACGAGCTGAGGTCGCCAAAGTGCCAGGTGCGTACCGAATCGCTTGAGACAGAGCAGTGCGCTCTTCGCGCTTTCCGGACGAATTTTGCCCTGATGATCCAAAGCCGATCCAAAACGCAGCATTTCACGCGCGCGGTCCACTATAGCGGGCGCACCATCGCGAACCTGGGCGATGACAAGATGAAAGCTGTTGGAACCAAGATCGATCGCGGCGACGACGGGCGCCCGCGCCATTGCCGTGCGCCGCATCCGGGCGCGACTCTTTTTTATCGGTTGCTTGCCCGATCTGGCCATGCCGTTCTCTCAGAAGCCGCCGGAACCTATACTTTAGCGGGCGCGGATCCTGAAGGACAGGCCCTGGAGCCTCGCCTGTCCTTCAAACCACAGCTTGGGTGCCATGCGCTGTA
>JAJYDT010000153.1 GCA_021777335.1 Pseudomonadota bacterium
TCCGTATCGGCTCAATGACTCCCACACGATGCGGTTAGAAGGAAACTCGCCCGCCGCGATCACGACGTTATCGCCGGCGTGCCATGGGAATCCGTGGGCGATCATGGACAGCCCTTCTGATGTATTCTTGACGAGCGCGATATCCTCGGGTGACAGGGCATTGACCTGACGCGCAAGCTGCACACGCAGCGTGCGTTCCTGGTCCAGCCAAGATGGGTAGTCGTGCGCACCCATGTCGACGCACTCCGCGGCGAACCGGCGCACGGCGTCTCCGGTGCGCGTCGGCCAGGGCGCGACGGCCGCGTGATTGAGATACAACAGGTTCGAGTCTACGGGAAATTCCTGCTCGAAAAGCTCGATCAGATCTGTCATGGATGGTGCCGGTATCCCCAGGGAGAAGCGATTCTGTTCGGTTCGCAAAGGAGCCTGGAGGAAAGCCCCGTACGCTAACCATGCTGGATGACAACGGCACGGATCATATCAAGCCGCGCGCCGCGCGTCTCGTTCTCTCTGGCACTCATCAGGGCCCCGTCATTCACCTTCCCAAGTCCTTGATGAGGCGGAGGGCATAGGATCCCCAGTATTTTCCAATCGATAAGATGAGGGTGAAACGGCAGGAGTCATACCGCGGAACTGGATCGACGGTTAATAGACTGGAACAGCAGTTTTCCAGCCTGTTGTACTTGGTTTGCAGCCTTCCCTAGCTCGCAGCGAACGAATGTGCGTCTGGCCGGTTCCTCAGCGGGAAGCGCACAGTGCACATCGGATGTGCCGGGCAGGAATGTTTGGATTTGCTCGATTGTCCTGAGCGAGGATAGATTCATGTCGATCACCATTTGCGTATGATCGACCCGACCCTCCCTGTTTCACCCTCCTATGCCGTTGGAATATGCTGAGGGTAGCGGACCCGCGGCCAGTCGTCGTACCATTATACAAGTCTGACCGCGGCGTCCGCATTACAAGTCAACGCGCGGTCGCTTCGTCCAGCCTCGAAGACGTGGGGGCAGGCAGCTTCAGAGCAATAACAACAATCGGGGAGGCGTCATGCGGTCGGATCGGCAAGTCCTTTGGGTACGATTTTCATGAACTCGAAGGCGCTGCTGCGCCGGCTCGAGAAGGCGGCCAAGTGTCGGGTAGCGGCGCCCCTCGAGATGCGGGTCAACCAGTGGCGGAACCGCCATTTCATCCCAGCCGACCGGGCCCCCTTCTGCATCGAGACGAGCAGCGCCTGTAATCTGAACTGCTGCTTCTGCGCCTACGGCAAGAAGGCGACACCGCGGGTGAGCATGCCCGACGCCTTGTTCCAGGACTGCGTGGGGCAGGTGCTCGGGATGGGATTCCGGGAGTTCCAGCTCACCCCGACGACGGGTGATGTCTTCATGGACCGCACCGTTTTCTCCAAATTCCGGTTCCTCGACGACCACCCCGAGGTCCAGGGCTATCACTTCTTCACGAACTTCACGGTTCCGACGCCGAAGAAGATCGAGGAACTGGTAACGCTCCGGAAACTGCGCACGATGGTCATCAGCATCTACGGCCACGACGAGGCGAGCTTTGTCACTATCGCCCGGTCTTCTCCCCGCATCTTCCGCCGGCTGCTGGCCAACCTCCGAACGCTCCGGGACCTCCGGTCCTCCTGGCCGTTTGACCTGTCCGTGGGCTGGCGCTCAACCTTCGACGTGCCGGAGAAGGCCCCGGACGAACTCATGGTCCTGATCGACGAACTGCGGGCCCTGGGGGTTCGGGTCCACCCCTCGCACGGTCTCTACAACAACTGGGGTGGGCGGATCACGCAGGCGGATGTGGCCGGGTTGGCCATGACGGTGTGGGGCACGGACACGGTCCCGAAACGCGGCCCGTGCGTCAAGCTGTTTGACGGATTCCAGGTGATGGCGACGGGCGTCGTAAATGGGTGCTCCTGTCGCGACGTGGATGCGACGCTCCGGATCGGCAACGTGAAGGAGATGCCCCTGAAGGATATCCTGTCCCGAAACAATGCCGCCTACAGACAGCTGATCGAGGAGCAGGAGCGCGGCGACTTCCGGCCGGTCTGCCGCAGCTGTGACCTCTACCGGAGCATCTACCACCAACCGGCCGTGTATCGAAAGAATCAAATCCGGTCGCAGTCGGTGACCGAGTTTTTCGAGCGGCTCGAATCGTGCTAAAGAGCGCCTCATCGGCACGACCATACTCGAGGCCCATCACAGCGCGAAACCAGGAAACGGGCGATGCGGCGCCATGCCGCCGTGGGCGTGCCTCTGCCTGCCGCCTACCGGGCAGAAAACTCCTCATATGGAGGTGCCATTAGGGCACCCCGACCACAAACACGGCCTACTGCTCCCTCACTCCCGCCATTCGGCAGTCCAGGGATCGTTCGCAATCGTGCGACTTTGACAGAACCGTAGGCACTCGTGCAGCACCACCATCGAGCATATCCCGGATGACACCGCGCGATCCGGACAATGTGATCGATTCCGTTGCGTGGCGGCAACGGATGGTGTACCAATCTCCGATGCGGTGCGAAAAGCCGATTTCCGGTGTTGTGCAAATGAAGGCAGGAAGGCAGCCTGCCGGTGTGACCAAGATCCAATCCGGCTGGCATGCAATGCCGGCGACTGAGGTAGCACGGCATTTCTCGGTCGATCCCGCAAGCGGACTCGACGAAACCGAGGCTGCGATCCGCCTGCGGGCTCATGGTCCCAACCGGCCGACAGTCCACCCGGCGCGAGGCGTATTCGCCCGGTTCTTTTCGCAGCTGATCCAGCCCCTCGTGCTCGTGCTGATCGCCGCCGGAACGGTGACGGCCTTGCTGCGCGCATGGGTCGATGCCGGCGTGATTTTCGGGGTGGTGCTGGTCAACGCCATTGTCGGCTTCATTCAGGAGGGAAAAGCGGAGACCGCTTTGGCCACCCTCGCGCGGTCCGTCGCGGCCGAATCGACGGTGCTTCGCGCCGGTGCCCGGCGCGCGCTTGATGCGGCGGATTTGGTGCCCGGCGATGTGGTCGTACTGGCTGCCGGGAACATGGTGCCTGCCGACCTGCGCCTGCTCGGCGGCCGCGCGCTGCGCACT
Organism: Pseudomonadota bacterium; assembly: GCA_021777335.1. Taxonomy (GTDB): domain Bacteria; phylum Pseudomonadota; class Gammaproteobacteria; order Acidiferrobacterales; family Acidiferrobacteraceae; genus JAJYDT01. The sequence continues at coordinate 3,071 of JAJYDT010000153.1, forward strand.
GCGGAAGCGGCGTTGAGCGGCGAATCGGTTCCCGTCGAAAAGCACGTTGCACCACTGCCTGCCGATACGCCGCTCGCCGACCGCAGCAACATGCTTTACAGCGGCACGCTGGTGGTGGCGGGGCA
>JAJYDT010000154.1 GCA_021777335.1 Pseudomonadota bacterium
CCCGGCAGGATCGCAAATCACGCTCGCGCACAGCCATTACCGCCAAGCTGGTCGCCGATCTCATCACCACTGCCGGCGCCAACCGGGTCCTCACCATGGATCTGCACGCTGACCAGATTCAGGGCTTCTTTGACGTACCGGTGGATAACATTTATGCCTCACCTATTCTCCTGGGCGATATTTGGCGCCAGAGCTATCCGGGGTTGATCGTGGTTTCCCCCGATGTGGGCGGCGTCGTCCGCGCCCGCGCCATTGCCAAACGCCTTGAAGTGGACCTCGCCATTATCGACAAACGGCGCCCGCGCCCCAATGAATCGGTCGTCATGAATATTATTGGAGACGTGGACGGCCGCACCTGCGTTCTCGTGGACGACATGGTCGATACGGCCAACACGCTCTGCGAAGCGGCCCATGCCCTCAAAGCACGAGGTGCCGTCAAGGTCTGCGCTTACTGTACTCACCCGGTGCTGTCTGGTCCCGCCATGGAGCGCATCGAAAGGTCCGATCTGGACGAACTGGTCATCACCGACACCATACCGCTCAGGCCGGATGCTCAGGCCAGCAGCAAGATTCGCGTGCTGTCCGTTGCCGAACTGCTGGCCGAAACCATCCGCCGGATTGCGGAAGAGGACTCCGTCAGTTCGCTGTTCATGGACTAACGCCACCTTGCAGCTGGGCGTCGGCCATTGTATGATCTGCGCTCTATCAGTGGTGGCTGTAGCTCAGTCGGTAGAGTCCCGGATTGTGATTCCGGTTGTCGCGGGTTCGAGCCCCGTCAGCCACCCCAAATAAAACAAGCACTTAGGTAGAATCCTAGGTGCTTTTTTATTACCAAATTGACTTTTCGCCCAAATTCTGCCCAACCACGCCCAAGAACGGCATCCGAAAAAGGGATAGAAAATAGCATCCATCCGACCCAGAAAAGACTGCGATGGCATCATCATCGGGTACCGAGGGTGTCCTGAATTTTGTGTAAACGGCGTCTTCATTTAACGTTGTGGCATCCGGTCATCGAACTGGATGATAAAGCGGTTTAGGGCGGCTTTCCAATCCCGGATCGGCATGGTCCACTTCTGGCTGATGTACGGATGCACAATATCTATCTGACCGCATTGTCCCCGCGTCTGAATGACAAGGCGGAAGACCTCACCATCCATTACCGCGAAGATTCCCAGCACGTCAAGCTGATTTTTGATGGCCTGGGTGAAGTGGACTTTGTAGCCGCACCAAGCCATGGGTAGCCAACTCTATCGCTTCCCCGTTTGCGCTGTAGTAGACTTAGTTCACTAGTCTTGGTCCACATGGGGGCAGTCATGCACACATACAATATTCACGAAGCGAAAACGCAGCTTTCCAAGTTGGTTGAGAAGGCTGCCAAGGGTGATTCTTTCGTGATCGCCAAGGCGGGGAAGCCCATGGTGAAGGTCATCGCGCTGGAAACGCCGGACGCATCACAGAGGAAGCGGTTTGGGTTTCTGTCCGGTCAGATCAAGGTGCCGGATGATTTCAACACGATGGGTGCCGACGAAATTGAGTCCTTGTTCGAGGGTGGCGAGTGAAGCTATTGCTGGACACGCATCTGCTGCTGTGGGCTGCGGATAGCCTTGAGCGTGTGCCTGTAGGCGCTCGTGCGCTGATGGCTGATCTGGAAAACGAACTACTTTTCAGCGTAGTGAGCATTTGGGAAGTTGCCATAAAGAGCGGATTGAACCGGCCAGACTTTCAGGTGGATGCGCGTCTGCTGCGCCGTGGGCTGATCGACAACGGATACGTTGAGTTGCCCATATCCGGGGAACATGCTGTTGAGGTGGACACCTTGCCGTTGATTCACAGAGACCCGTTCGACCGGCTGTTGATTGCGCAGGCGACGGTCGAGGGATTTGTACTGTTGACCAATGATGTGGCACTGGAGCGGTATCCAGGGCCGGTCCGGCTGGTGTAGAGGGGCGGCCTTGTGCGCGGTCATTCTGCCCGGACGGCATATACTACGGGCCGCCCTTTCCGGGTGCGGTCGTCCAGTCGTTCCAGAAGGCCCATGGCAACGAAGTCCCGCATACACCCCGTGAGAGGCGCAGGTTGATGCTGCTTGCTGAGAGATGACCCGTCAATCATACTGAGCTTATGTCAGCAGAACAAAAACCCGTCCTCATCCTCACCATCAACGACAGCCCCGGCATGCGTGTGGTCCGGGTCATCGGGCCGGTCTACGGCACGGGTGTCCGATCCCGCAATATCGTCGGCAATTTCCTTGGCGGCGTCCGCGCCATCTTTGGCGGCAAGCAGGCAGCCACCCCATATAAACAAGGGTTTAGGTGACAAAACCTAAGCCCTAATTGTATTTACGCTTTCACGGAAAATAGCTATGGAAGAGGATGGCTACTCGTTCAGTCAGGCATTCATCCGGGCTTGCGACCTCGCCAGTGTAGAAGATTTAAGGCTGCACGACCTCCGCCACGAGGCCACCAGCCGCCTCTTTGAGAAAGGCCTGAACCCGATGCAGGTGGCGGCCATTACCGGGCACAAGACATTGCAGATGCTGAAACGCTATACTCACTTGAGGGCCGAGGATCTGGCTAAATTATTGGGGTGGCATCATGGCAACATTAACTTTTGACACGCTGAAGTTCGCCAACCGACTGAAAGCCGCAGGTCTGCCTGCAGAACAGGCCGAAGCGCAAGCCGAGGCGTTGGCAGAGGTTATTGAAGTCAACATACAGGAACTCATCACCAAGGACGACCTGAGCGCATCCATGAAAGACCTTGAGCAGCGCCTGATTATTAAAATTGGCGGGATGCTGGTGGTGACCGTCGGCGTTATCGTGGCACTACTGAAAATGCTACCTTCGCACTAGGAGGAGGGCTGCTCAATGCGCATGACTACAGCGGCATTTATCGGTATGGGAGCGGTGGTTCTATTTGTAGGCGACCACATCCGCTACCTGGGCAACCTGCCATCAGATGAGCCAGCGAGTGCAGCTGCCGGGCGCGGACAGGATCGGCCCTGAATTCTGTCCGCGCCCCAGATACGAAAAGACCCCGCCGAAGAATCGACGAGGCCCCATCACAAACAACCGGCGCGAGAATTACTTCATCATCGCCTTTTTGAACATCCGCTCTACCTTCACGTTGGCTTCATCGGCCTTCTGATTGGCAGCGTTGGCCGTGCTCATGGCCTGGTCAGCGG
>JAJYDT010000155.1 GCA_021777335.1 Pseudomonadota bacterium
GCGGCCCTGGCCCGTACCTACCCGGGAGGCAAGGCTGCATTTGTGCAGGCTATGAATGCCAAGGCGCGGGCGCTCGGAATGACCAATACCCGTTACGTCGACAGCACTGGCCTGTATAACGGCGATGTGTCCACCGCTGCCGACCTCGGCAAGCTCATCATGGCGGCGGACAAATATCCGCTGCTGCATAAATTCACGACTACCGGGATGTTCAGCGTCGCCGACCGGCGTACCGGTCACGTAATAAGGTTCCTCAACACCGACCTTCTGGTCAGGAACAGGACCTGGAACATCAGCTTGAGCAAGACCGGCTACACCTCCAATGCCGGCCAATGCCTCGTGATGGAAACCGCGATAGCGCACAGGCCGGTAATCATCGTGCTCATGGATGGCTGGGGGTGGGACGCGAGGTTCGCGGATGCGCGGCGAATCCGTCATTGGATTCTCAGTACCGACCGGCGGATCCCGGATTATCTCAATGAGAGGCTGGCGAGCGCGCAGAACTAGCGCCCTGCCTGCTTCCCGGCGATGCGTCATGCGCGACCGCCTGACCGGCCGGTCTGCTTCCGGATATCGCGTGAGAACCCCGGCTACAGCGCATGATCAAGGGCCGTACCTGCAGACAGGTTTTCTCTCGCCGGAAAAGATCTAGGCCCGCGGGCCACTTTCCCTATCCGGGAATTGCAGGGGAAGATAAAAAAACACGAAGCGTCCTCCCTCCACGTCAACTTTCAGCGTTGCGCCGTGATTGACGCCGTAGTCCACGTAGCCCGGAACGGCGCTCGCCTGGTGACATTCGCTCGAGTGCTGCGGCGACTCGAAGTCCCGGTCGCGGTCATACCACGACAACAGCATATGGTCACCAAGCCGCGCGCTGGCCTCATGCTCAGCCAGCGCCATAGCGACCTGCAGATCGGCGACCGGCCGCCGCGGGCTGATCTCCACAACCGTCAACCCGGACAGATCCGCTGCCGCTGGCGCACAAGCGCATCCGGCCTCACCGCCCTTTTCCGGACCCATGGATGACGCCCGGTCACTACGTTCATCCTTCGGCTGCATGTTCCTGACCCCGGTGCACCGCGACCGCTCCCGGATCAGGCGAGATGGTCGTCGATAAAGCTGCGTACATAAGTCTCCGGCTTGGCGCCGCTGAAGCGTCCGCGTTCCACACCGCGATCGAACAGAATGACGGTGGGAAACCCTTTCAGTCCGAAGCGGCCGGCAAGGCGCATGTTATCGTCCACCTCCACCTTGGCAAGGCACAGCACACCCGCATAGGCACGGGTCACCTTCTCCAGGACCGGAGTCAGCGCCCGGCACGGGGCGCACCAGTCAGCCCAGAAATCGACGATCACAGGCTGGACGTGGGAGGCGTCGAGAACTGACTGCGAAAAATCGTCTTCATTGGCATTGAATATCAGGGGATCCGGCATATTTTCCACGAGCGCACGGGTTGCAACGAGCGGCAAAACCTACCATGGGCGCCCTGGCTGGCGCAATGGCGCGAACCCCGGGATCCAGCCGTCACTCCTCGCAGGAATATCCCAGCTGCGACAACCCCTCCTCCAGGTAATCCGCAACCAGCGGAGTGGCAATCAGATAGTCCGCCGTCCGCGTATTCCATGAGGCACGCGCAGCGTCCAGCGCCTGGATCCATTCGTCGATGTCGAAGTCTCCGCGCCCGACCCACATCAGCGCCACCAGGGCCTGCTGCTGGTCGGGTTCAAGATCATTGATCGTGGCCTTGAACTCCGCGTAGACGGGGTCGTCCTGATGGTCAGCGAGCACCTGCAGGGCCCAGTCTTCGCTCGGACTGAATGGCGTATCCGGCAGGACGACTTCCTCCTTGGCGTGAAACTCGTGCGCCTTGTCGATCAGGAAGCAGACCGTCTCGGGGTTGACTGAAAACTCGATATCTCCTGGCATGGGTTCCTCCTCATAGCCAGGGCACCGCCTGCGTCGGCTCAAAACCGCAATCGCAGGCAGGGTGCCGGCACTAAACCATGGCTCTTTGCGGCCTCGACTCGATCCCGGAATGCGGTCGCACAACCCGCCCCCCATCGGGCGAAACCACTCCTTAAACCATCGCCCGACGGATCCCGCGCTTGAGGTCGTGAATGCGGCGCAGGATGCTGCGCAATTCATTGTGTTCCTTGGCGGCAAGTGCCGCATCGCGCCTTTTCTTGAGCTCCCGGATGCGTGTCTTGATACCGGACTTGTCGACGCCGACCACCTCGTGGTGCTCGTGCGCGTCTATACCGAGCGCCTTGCACAACGCGACAAGGAGGTGATCCTTGTTCAGCTGCGTGTAACCCTTCACCGCTTCATGTTCGAGACCGGATGCGATTTCGCGGAGTTCGGCAACGGTCTTCCCTTTGAGCTCCTCGTAGCTGTATGCCATAGGTAAAGTCTCCTCGTTCAGCGACAAAACATCCAGTGCGGATGTCCATGTTCACCTCCGGCCGGGCGAGAAACGGTCGAGGTTTGCGTGACATCCCGCCCCACCACAGTACAACAGGCAAGCTCCCTGGCCCTCCTGCCGTCTCGCACGCCGAGCCCCGGGGCCTTGCGACTGCATCACGACAGCTCGGCCTTTGCGGCCGCCGTCAGCTGCTGCGGTCAGGGGCGCAGATGACGCGCAAAGAACTCCAGCGTGCGCGGCCAGGAAGCCTGATCGGCGGATTCGCGATACCGCTCGGCGCTGGTGAAATTCATGAATGCATGCCCGGCGCCGGAATAGCTGTAAAACTCATGAGGCTTGCCGAGGCGGGACAGTTCGGCATCGAACTGCTGCAGGTCCTGCGGCGCCGGATTGGTATCCTCGGCGCCGGCGTGGAACATCAGAGGACAGTGGATCTCCGCGCTGCGCGCAAACGGCGCGACGACGTCATCCCCCCATGGAACCATGATATTTCCCCCATAGTAGGCCACGGCCGCCTTGAAGTGCGGATTGGCCGCTGCCATCAGGTAGGTCACGCGGCCCCCCATGCAAAAACCCGTTACGCCAAGACGCGCGCTATCGACGCGGGGATGACGCTGCAGGTAGTCCACGACTGCGTTGACATCCTCTTCCACTTCGCGGTCTTTCAGCAGCCGGAAGCGTTCCATTGCCTCACGCGTCGGATCGAGGCGATGGTAGAGATCGGGTGCGACCGCGGCGTAG
>JAJYDT010000008.1 GCA_021777335.1 Pseudomonadota bacterium
TATAAAACCCGCGAGGAGCGCGCCGCGCATCTGCTCTATTTCGTGATCAAGAACCATCCGTTTGCCGACGGCAACAAACGCTCCGGCGCCTTTCTGTTTCTGCTCTATTTGCGCCAGGAGGGCATGCACCTGACCTTTCAGAGCTTCTGGACGCGATTCCAGCCTTTGGCACGTCCATCTAGTTGTGCCAGGTCGCATATTATGTTCAGCAAGCGGCGCATTAGAAAAATCCCATGAACGCATGAATGAGATTTATCGCTGGCAATTTTCGCGATGTCTTTGGCGGAAGATAGCCGGCCAGGAAATATCCCATACGCCCTTTATGCCGGGAGTCCGTTAGGGTACCGGTTTTCGGATTATAACGGGCGCGTACGATATTGAGGGGCCGTGGGAAACGTAGGTTGGCCTGACCGCGGAGCGCGATTTTCATATAGTGAATCCAAATAGGAAGAGCCTCGCGGGCTCCTGCCGCCGACTTGCCCATACTTTTGTTATTATCGTAACCGACCCAGACTGTGGTAACGATTTTTGGGTTGTAACCAGTGAACCAGGCGTTATTCTCAGTATTGGTGGTGCCAGTCTTGCCAGCGAGATCGCGGCGATGGAGGATTTGGGCGGCGATGCCGGTGCCGGAGCGGATCACGCGTTCCATCATGCGCGTCAGCAAAAAGGCCACGCCAGGGGGGGTCGCGGCGGCGGTACCGAGTGGTGGCGGCGCATAACCCAAAGGGCAGCCGTACAAGGACATGCGCCGGCCAGTTGCGGTCCGTATGAGCGAGATCAGGTAAGGCGTTGGGAGGAAGCCACCGCTTGAAAAAGTGGCATAGCCACGGGCGATTTGCATGGGTGTAAAGTCGCCAGAACCCAGTACCATGGAGGGGACTTCAGGGATCTGTTTTTTTGGGAAACCCATGCGATGCACATAGGCGGCAGCGTAGGGGATGCCAATATGCAGAAGCAGACGCACGCTCGGGACGTTGTGTGAGTCGGCAAGATCCTGCCACACGGGGAATGGGGTCTTGGAAAAAGTGTTGCTGTAATTCGTGGGACGATAGATGTGCCCGTTGGGCAATCGGACGGCCAGCGGCGTATCTTTGATCAGTGAGACTGGGGTCAGGTAATGAGGGTTGCCGGCGGCTTTCATGGCCGCTCCATCCATGGCCGCGGCATATACAAACGGTTTGAAGCCAGAACCGGGCTGGCGATAGGCGTATAAGGCTCGATCAAAATGACTGAGTTCGTAGCTAAAGCCGCCGCTCAGGGCCAGAATCGCGCCGCTATGGCTATCGAGTGAGACCAGAGACCCCTGCACCCGCGGGATCTGAGTCAGTTCCCAACCAGGATTGCGCACATTATGCCAGACACGCGCGCCCCAGATCGGGTTGCCAGTACCCGCACTGGTAGCAGCTACATAGGGACGTAACCAGATGAGGTCACCGCGCCGAAGAACCTGACTGACAGCGGTCGGTCGGCGGCCGTGTGGTGTCCGACGGGCCCAGGCTACATCGCGCAAGCCCAGGGTCACAATGCGCTGCCCTTCCAACGACACGCGCGCTTGCCGGAAGCCGCTTGTTAAAACTACACCCCAACGCAGATTGGCGGGATCATGAGTAGGAAGGCGGGATGGCCGCTGGCCGGCAGCGGCGTGGTACAAGGCCGTACCGCTAAGATGGGCCACCGGACCGTGCCAGATTTTGGGATCAAGGCTATCAAGCCCCATGGCGTAGTTCTCGAGCCCTACTGCCATGCTCCGATCCGCCGCGCGCTGGTCGCGGGGATTGATAGTTGTGTAAACGCGCAGTCCGCGACGATAGGTGAAGTCCGGGCCAAAGCGTTTCGCCAACCACTGCCGAATCCATTCCGTGGCATAAGGGGCAATATTGTTTGCTGGTGCGTGATAGTCGGTGCGGACCGGCTGCGCCAGTGCGGTTATGAGCGCACGATGGGTGATGTAGCCGCGCACCGCCATGCGATGCAAGACATAATTCCGGCGCAGGCGGGCGAGTTTCGGATCTTTGATCGGATTGAAGACTGAAGGGGCCGCAGGCAGTCCCGCCAGTACCGCGATATCTGCTAAAGACAGTTGATTTATATTTTTTCCATAGTACGTATGGGCGGCGGCCTGTACGCCATAGGCACCCTGACCCAGATAAATTTTGTTGAGGTAAAGGTCCAGAATCTGTGATCGTGTGAGGTCGGCGGCAAGCTTATAGGCGAGCAGAATCTCGGCTACCTTGCGGGTAATGGTCTTTTGAGGGGTCAGATAGAAGTTGCGCGCCACCTGTTCCGTGATGGTACTTGCCCCCTGCGCTGGCGCCATGTTTATAAGATCTACGAAGGCAGCGCGAACAATACCAGGATAGCTTACCGGATAATAGAGTGGATTATGACTATAAAAATGCGCGTTCTCTGCCGCGATGAAGGCATCCTGTACCGTCTGTGGGATCTTGCTGAGCGGCAGGGCATAACGGATCTGCGGGCCTATGACCTGCAGTAATTGACCATTGTCAGCATAGATCCTTAGAGGTTCTTCAGGGTGCCAGTTCTGCAATGCACTGACTGCTGGTAACTGTCGCCAGAGCCACCACGTCCATACACCGGTGCCGACAATGAAATTGACACCAACCAGAATAGAGACCAGCGCTAACCAAAAGCGCCAATGACGGCGTGGTCGTGTGATTGGAGGTGATGTCGGTGTGGTCACTGGGTCCCTAAACCCCTGAAGCCCGATCGCCATGTGTCTGCCGGGACGCCACGCGGCTGGTGGCCCGTCGATACATTTGCGACGTACATGCCGATGATTCCATAGTGTATCAACAGCTGTGTTGGCTTATGAAAGACGGGTCTCACAAAACTGGTTATTGGTGTCATGGACATCAATGAGGTTACGCACTAAGGAGGCAATAGATCTGCGGCCCACGACGGGGGCGCGACGCCCGGACCCCCCTTTTGGCAGCAGCGGATACAGCGAAATGGCCGGAGAGTGTTTAGCGGGACTGTCGGCCAGTCGCGAATCTGGCCGGCCTCGAAATCCGTGTGGATGCCAGAAAGAATCCCGGAGAATGCCCCGATCACCTCCTGAAAATGGTTGCCCTTTTCGCGTAAACATCTCATCGGCATCTATATCTGAGTTGTGCATGGAGCTGGTCGCATTATTAGGGATAAGAGTGGAATGCCAGCCAATACCACGAGTTTAACCGATATGCAGGACGGGTGCGCCATCGGACGAGCCGCATTTGCGCTGCCCAAACAGGATACACCCGATGCGCCATATCCTGTCTCGGCGATGCGTATGATTCAGGATGTACATAAGCCGGTCCGGTGGTAACACAGATCAGCTGGGAGCATGCATGGCCAAGGTACTCCAAGGGTTGTAACCAAGCCCAAGCGGGGAGCGCACGACAGGCCCCGTCAGACCCGTCGTGCGCTCCCCGGGCAAGCTGGAGGAGCCTGCCCGTCTCTGGTCGCTTCGCGGGCCGCTCAATCCTGCTGCTAGCTGATCTAGTCTAGTGTTCGAGGCCGGGGCGAAGAGGACGCGTCCGAACTTGTGGGCAACGATTATGTGACATCGTTTCAGACCGATTTAGCAGCCATGACAATCACTACTCGAACTCGATGAATAACGCTGATGTCCATACCTTGGCATCATCCACCTGTCTGCCAAAGATATACACTGGACGGAAGCCATGTGGACCGTTTCTCGGTTCGATCTCGATATGGCCAAACACATCGCGTGGGGCCGGCAGCTCGCTCATGCGCTCGAACGCGAGGAACATCTCTAGACCAGGGAGCTCTTGATGCAGCCGGGCGGATTTCAGGAGATCGGCGCCCGTAATTTCCCATGAAAAGGTGGGACAGTGCACGAATGGATTGCCTTTGAGGGGATCACCGACCTTGACGTATCCATCGATAGTTCCCTGGACACGCAGTGTGGTATGAGCCAGATCCGAGATGTCGATCTCAATTGCGTCCACGTCACCATAGGTATCGCTCTTAAAACCGATCTGTGTCTGGCCTTCGCGCCAACAGGTTTCCTCGATGTGTTCAAAACCACGCCCGGTGAAGTGATTGATCACGCCGCCTGTGACGGTGATGACGCCTTTCCACGCGGCCCAGCGGTAGCGGTCCTTGATGCGGGCGCCGCCCCAGCGGAGGCGGATCTTGCGTTCCGAGTAGCCTAGTTCCCGTTGTAGGTCCCGACGCCAGATGGGGCCGGTGTGATCGTAGGCCACGATCTCATCCCAGCCGACATCGCCTAGGAAACGATATTCAATGATCGCCGGACCCTTGTGACGGAACTCGTCGCCCTGAATATGCTGGCCGCAGCGACTCAGTCCAACCGTGCGCTCCCCGGTGCTCGCAAACGTATGGCGTGCGCGCAGGGCTTTGGCCACCTCCTTTCGTGTCAGAGCCGTCGCCAGCACGCCAGATATGCCACCTTTGGTACCGAATACGGCGGTGCCCGGTACACCGCCCCCACAGCGTCCGCGGTGCTCGTCGCCAGCCATGGATGCGCCAAGTTTATAGCCCCGCTCGATCGCTTCCTGATAGAGCCAGCCAAAATGTCCCCAAGACGAACCGATCTCGATCAGGCGTTCCAATACTGGATAGTGCCAGTCAAGGATACATCGTCGGCCACCGACATGCGGGATCAGTAGATGTCCCTCGGGATCGGCGGCGTACGCTGCCCATAATTCTTCCAAAGGCCAGGCGCCCGGCTCGATTGTTGTGGCAGCACCCATGTCCTCGTTCCACTCGAACGACCGTACATGCTCGCCGGTTTTAAGGTAGGGGAATTGCGGTGTGCCTCCATGCAGAAATACCACATTATGGTCACCGCCTGCGCAGGAACTTCCGCACCACTCAGTGCCCGGGAATGCCACAAAATGATGCTCCGTGTTGATGTCCCGGATCAGGTCGACCGTCCGGTCCCATTTCTGCTGGGTAATGTTGAAATCATTATGGGAGAACGCGAGGATATCGAGTCCGGAAACATCGCGCCCATAGGTGAGATTATAAGTAGTGCTGTTTGTACCAATGGTATCTTCTGAATGAACGTGCAGATCAGAATAGTAAATACGCGGAGCGTCGAGTTTCTCCTCAATCGTCACATAAAAGATTTTTGGCGGGACCAAAGGCCGGTTGACCAGCCATGCACTGACGACAAGTTCTCCGGGCTGGTCGGCAGGCAAGTCCTCAAGCGTGAGTATCGACCACCCCTTAGCTGCCAAGGTCGCCTGCTTTTCATACACGGATTGACCATTCAGGCTGGCAGTTATGGCAATTCGTTCCGGACGGTTCCAGCAGGTATTACCCCAGATATCTTCAGCGCGCACACGCAACGGGAATGTCGTACCTACGCGCACCAGACGCGAGGCAGTTATGACAAGTTGGGCCGGAAGGCCTGGGACAACCTGGATAACGAGGTCGCCTGGTATCGTTGCAGCACGTGACGAACCGAGCGGGTCCACATAACAGCGGATCCTGAAGTTCTCCTCCACGAAAGTCTGGACCCGCGTACCGGCGCCGCCGAAGCGGCGGTCTCCGAGACGAATAATGATATGGTCACCGGCCTTGAGGTAGCCGTCGACCGTATCGATGATCACCGCTTTCTGAAATGGACGCTCATGACCTTTCTGGTCAAAACGAATCTTAAGCGATTGCACCGTAGCTGGACTTTGGCCGGTGGCTAACGGGCCCGCATGATATTCTGCCGATATATAATTGGCGCTTTTGGGATCAGTTGTTTGGAATAAGGCCCAGTCGGAATAAAACCGAAATGTGGCTTTGAACCATGAGCCGTCTGCCATCCCTGAAGCACCAAGCTCATAATCAAGAATGATTTCCTGCCATGAGCCTGCAACAATTTCTGTCACATTGCAGGTGACCTTGCCCAAGAATGCCATATCCTTGGTCCGGCCGTACAACCCCACTGGAGCGGTATAGTGGCCAAGCCGTTTTTTAAGCTCATTTTCAGTCATCTTTTTCATCTGGGGATCTCCACTGAATTATTGCCTTTCGGGAAGGTGGCGAACTTAGATCGTGTTGATCGCCACTAATCCGGACCGGCAGCCTCTGCGGTCTTGACAGAACACAACGGTGCCCAGTACCGCAAGTCCATCGCGCCAACTCCAACATCAGTCATTACATCCATTCGTGACAACCTGGCCACGATGATCGATACGGCTCGCTGTTATAACGGAAACCCAATCAACTTAAGCCAGACTGGTTGCACCGCGATCACGTAGATATTCGCAATCACTGTAAGTGGAGCACCGAATTTGATCGCGTCCCATCCGGAAGTGTCGGATGCGCTCCAGGCGATGAGAAAGGCGGTAATCGATATGGGGAGAAAAAACGCGTACTGCATGCAGTTGATGATTACCAGAGAAAACGGCAAAACGTTGACGTGCAGGGCCTGTGCCAAGCCCACTGTTAGCGGCACGAATGCCGCACCCGCCGCTACCGCGCTGACGATCCCGGCTCTGGGAATATGGAATGCGAATACGAGGAGGAACAGCACAGCAAGTATAGGCAACCCCGAGTCTTTGATGGGCCCGATGACCCCGTGCGCGAGCCATGTCACCGTGCCGGACCCGTAAAGTACGGTCCCAAGGGAAATGGCTCCCCCGAGCAGCATGAGCACATCCCATAGCATGTACTTGTCGACGACATCGAATTTGATGCCGCTCCATGGTACGAACATCATTGTCCCGGCAAGCAGGGCTGTCATGCCGGGTTTGATCCATCCGGTGATCCAGAATGTCATGCCGACAGCAAGACACAGGATTGCCCAGATCTCAGGCCAGGTGATTGGACCCAATTCGTTCTTCATCTGGGACATTCCCGCGCCGATACCTGGTATGTCGAGATTCCTGAGCTTGAAATACCAGATCACGTAGAGGTAAGCGATCGGTAGAAGTCCCCACAAAGGCAGATTCAACCAGAACCATTCAGTCCAGGATATGGCAATGTGCTGCGTGGTTCTGAGGTAAGCAACGAGGATCAGATTGGGAAATGCGCTGGTCAGCATTAGTGGCCCTATGAAGAGCGGAAAGAGACCTGCGATCAGATAGAGTACCGCGGTGTTTATCCGCTTGACCTCGGGCAGATGCTCCTTACCTTCCATGAAGGAAGCCACCCCTTTGCAACAAGGCAGGAACATGGCGCTCTCATTGACTACCGGCAAAAATGGTTGGGTTACCACCTCTGCCAAGCACAGGCCCAGCAATACTTTCGTGACCCGGCTTGATTTCATCGCTGAAGCTACTGTCAGCGTGATTCTTTTTCCGAGTAGTGTGCCCATCATGACGGAGGCAATGATGAACGCGCCCGCCGCGAGAAAGAAAATGTCGGTATTGAACGCGTGAAAAGCTTCAGGAATCTTGATGCCTGCGAAGACCACAAGGAGTAACGGTGACGCCAGACCGACGATGGCCTTGGGCAGCGCGCTGGTTACCATGCACACGATAAACCAGAGAAAGACACCCAGGACGGTTTGGGCGCTGGCTGTCAGCCCAGGTATCCTGGGTCCGAAATGCAGGGAAAACATCACTCCGAAAGCGAGTATAAGCCCGGCAGTTTGGCGCCACCTGGCTGATCGCGATGTTTCGATAGAATCCACGCCTGCCACATCTGGACTGTTCATGCATCCTCCTTATTGTCGCAATGTGTCGGCGCGACGGGTGATACCCGGCTAACTGTTTTATTTATTTAAATGAGTGTATACAGAGTCTAAATAGCCCCGATGTCATCTGGCCGACAGCCCACCGTGTCTTTTCTCGCGATCACGGTGAAATCCAGTGTAGCCCGGGAAGGCAGGAAGGCGGGAAGGCTGCTGGTAATGTGGGTGCGTGGCGGGCTCGGCTGACTAAGGTGATAAGATGAGGCACCGGCGCAACTGCTTGAACAGGCTCTGGAATGCCATAATATCTTATCGGTAGGCGGGTAGTCGGGATTCCGGGCTACACTGTCGCTTTCAGTGATTCGCTGCAACCAAGATTATTGCTGACACTGGAGGTACGCGATGCTTGTCGGGTACGCCGCAACATCTGTGAATAATAATCCGTTGTGCACCGCACCATCGGATATCATTTCCCGCATGGACCGCAAGGATCTCAGGGATCTGTTGGATATCGGGACAGTGCGTCACTATAAAAAGGGCGAACTGATCTTTCGAGCAGGCGATCTCGGGGATAATATCCATCTTCTACGTCGGGGCCGAGCCAAGATTTACCAGATCTCTACGCTGGGGCGACAGGTCATCCTGTGGTTTTGTTTTCCAGGCGAGATCTTTGGTCTGGCCGAGATGGCTACCGGCGCGCGCCGGGTCGTCAATGCACAGGCCTGTGAGAATACCGATACGGTTTGTGTTGCAAGACAACACTTCAGATCGTATATCGAGTGCCACGCGAAGGCCGCGTCTTTGGTGACGGAGATATTGTCCTGCCGCCTGCGTGTATCGAGTGATACCTTGGTCAACCTGATTGATGACCATGCCATGATCCGCATTATTAAACTGATTCTGCGTCTCGGCACCTGCTATGGGGCCAGAGTGGACGACGAGGTTCACCTGAATGTACGTATGACACACCAGGAAATTGCGGACATGGTGGGAGCCACCCGACAGACAGTCACCATGATCTTAAATCAGCTGAAGCGAGATGGGTTGCTCGGTATCAACAACCACCAGATCCACATTAAAAAGCGCGACCGGTTGTGCAAAATGGCGCAGTCTGTCTGTTGACTGGGCCACGAGGTCTTCATGTGCAGCACTTCGGCCAGGGATTTCTTCGGTTCCCGACGGGTGCGTTGCCAACGACCCATACTTGGTACAGACCGACCCTGTCGATTGGGTTAACGCGATAGTCCAGGGAACAGCACCAGCAGGCCTGCGGCCATGAACTGGATGGCCATGGCGGCCAGGATCAATCCCATTACTCGGGTGGCAATATTGAGCCCTGCGGTCCCGAGGCGTTTGCCAATTGGCTCCGCGAGCCAGAGTACACTCCACACGATGATGGCCACAGCCACGATGCCGAGGCTGAAGACGAGTTTCCCGATCAGGCCGTTGGCCTGATGGGCGTTGACGATCACGAGGCTGATCGCACCGGGTCCTGCGAGCAGGGGAATGGCGAGCGGCACGACGGCGATATCTTCCTTCGATTCGGCCTCGGCATCCTCCTCGTGGGTGTGGCGTGCTGGGCTGGTCCTGGCATGGAACATGGCAATGGCGATCAGCAGGACCAGGAGGCCGCCAGCGATACGGAATGCCGGCACTCCGATACCGAAGAAACCGAGCAGGCGATCCCCCACCCAGACCGACAGGATCAGGATCACGGCAACCGCCGTGGCGGTCTTCGCGGCAATGCGGTGCATCTCTTGGGCTGATTTGTCGGCCGTCAGGCTCAGAAAGAGCGGGATTGCGCCCAGAGGGTTGAGGATGGCGAAAACCCCCACCAAGCCCTTGAGGGTTTCTGTCCAGATGGGTTGCACGGTCATCGGCGTGTGGGACTGGGCGGTTCGGTCAGAAGTAGTGTGTTGCGTCGCGTATTCTACGCGCTTGTGATTCATTGTCCCAGATTGGTTGAAGGCCCTCGGTAGGCATCGGGGTCTCGCGATGTCCACGGGTTTGGGTTGTCCGTCCCGTGCGACGAAACTCCCATTATGCTGTAATCGCCACGATTTTAAGGGGATATCCTCCGTCGTGGCAGATTCGCCAGGTGGGTCGCATAGGCGCGCGGATATTGAGTGACTCATTTTGATGCCGGGGCGGAATGTAGGAGGAGGATCACCACTCATGGTGCGCAGCGCTTGGTTTACATCTAATGGAATTATTTTGAGTGCACGAACGATGACAAGGTCGGGGACAGATTGCTACGATTCCAGATGACCAGGGCGTTCGGGATATGGCAGTTGATTGCCGCTTTTTTCGTAAAAGGTGATAGCCGCTACGATCAGCAATCTTCCACCGGGTGGCTAGGGGCGGCGTTGTCGCGATTCCCGAATGGATCCAGCCATCATCATGGATGCGGAGCCGGGAGATCTGTTCACTATCCTTAACATTGTGAATCTTGTGTCCCCTGCGAGAGCGCAGGAGCCGATCCAGTCATTCTGACAGCCGACCTTCCGATAAGAGGTCTACGCCTGTTTTGGAGCTTCCTGCGAGACGGCACGCAGGGATTCCGGGCTGCCTGATGCGATGAGCGGGTCGCCGGATCAGGACAAAGACCACAGGTTTGAGCGGACCACAGGGTGATCTTGTATTTTCTGAGTCCGGTAATCGCAAGGGCAGGGCTGGAGATATCTGCCCGCCCGGTCTGTGCAGTCGGTCTTGAGGTATCTTCCGTATCAAGATCCATGCCCTCGTCGGGCTCGGGTAGCCCCGTCGCTGCCCATCGGCCTGTGATCGTTTTCGGACGGGTAATCGTTTACGATATTAGGTCCGGAACGTCTCGCGCCAGTCCCTGAATGGCAGGCAACGGGGTACGCACGCGGTCTTTTTGCCAGGTTTAGGGCTAAGCCGCGTTTGGTGGATGGCCCCCGGTTTGGGCATAATCGTTGCGCACACGAGAGCAGATGGCGATGGAGCATACATTCAAAGCGCTAGCCCTCACCGAATCGGTCCGCATCTGGTTGACGGAGATGTACACAAACGAGGATTTTGATCCGAAAAAAGCGCGGGTGAAGCTGCGAAAGGATCTGCCCAAAGGGTTTAATCCCAGATCGATCGATTCCCGGTTATGCAAACAGGACCATCTGACGCTGATAGGCATATGGCATGTTGATCCCGGGAGCCCCGTGTTCCGGAACGTCACGCGGGTGATTGAGGATATCCGCGCGGCCATCATGCGTGAGCCGGAGATCAAATCGATCAGTGCTATCCAGATTGCCGCAAGGACAAAGGTCAAAGACCGAGATGTCGAGCGTGCGCTTTTCCTGATGAGCGAACTCGGGACATTTCGCACTGTCGGCATGGGTGCGAGCGGATGCCGTTATTCATCAATCAGCTTCGAGGACCTCGGCGAGGACGTGTACGACGCCTACCTTTATTTTGACAGCCTCGACAATGTCATGGAAGAGTTCTACACGCGTAGGCAGGGCTCTTCCGAAGCCCTAGTGACGTTAAAACGCCATCTTGTGAAGCCAGATACCGCGTTCATCATTGCATCCGCGCATGCGCCGGGCGCGGATGCGCGCGAGATCTGCCGTGTTATTAAAGAGGTGTTCGCAGGCAATGACATTGAGGCGTCCAGCACGGATGACCTGGATGGTCATGGGGGCATCACCGAGTGGGTGCTTAAGCAAATCCGTGAAAGTGAATACTTGGTCGCTGACTTGTCGGGTGGTTACCCGGATGTTTATTACGGGGTAGGCTATGCCCATGCCCTTGGAAGAGATCCGATTCTGTATCTGAAGGAATCTATGGGGCTTCTGACCCCGCTGGATCGCCGTGACGTGCGGGAGTTCCGGGATACCGACGATCTCAGAAACAAGCTTGCTACCCGGCTGCGTTCGATCCGGACCGGAAGAGGCAAGACGGGCGGAGGCTGATGACGACAGGACGCGTGCAGTATCTTGATGATCGGTGGCGTTATCGCACGGTCGGTTCCGGTGAAAAAGTTTGTCGGAGGACTGTTGCCCGTTCAATGATTACCGCGCGTGTCGGCAGATTCTGAAACGACCCGAGTGTTTCGGTAGGAACCGCCTCGATCTTATCGACCACACGCATGCCCCGAATCACATGCCCAAACACACAGTAACCCCATCCTGAAAGAGTCTTCGCCCGGAAATTGAGGGGCTGGTTATTCGCGGTATTGATGAAGAACTGGGCGGTCGCCGAATCCGGATCGCTCGTACGCGCCATGGCGATCGTCCCAATACGGTTCTTCAAGCCGTTGTCGGCCTCGTTTCTGATCGGCGGCCCTGTCGGTTTCTCTCGAAGCTCAGGTGTGAACCCCCCGCCTTGGATCATGAATCCTGGGATGACCCGGTGGAATATCGTTCCATTATAAAATCCGGTGCGTACATAGTGCAGAAAGTTGCTGACGGTCTTTGGCGCTTTTTCGGGGTAAAGCTCGATCTCGATCACCCCAAGCGTTGTGCGGAACTCAACCGTCGGATTCGTCCTTACGACACCCGCCGTTGCATAATGCACGTATCCGAGCCACAGAACGAGCAGTGGTACGAGATTGGCAAACCGACGTATCATGCGATTCTCCCTCGGGTATTTCGCCAAGATACAACGTGTCGTTACCAAGGTCCATTGCTGCATCTAGGAGCCATAGCAGTGCCCACCGTGCTTAGATGCTCCGGAGCAGAGGTGGTGTTTATGGGTGGCTCATCGGACCTATCCACATTTATACCCACAGCAGTTTTGGCGTCGTTGCGGTAGTAACGCATACGCTACGAGTGCCCCCTAGGCCCCTAAAGACCGAAGCAATTCATGGCGAGCACCCCCGATTTTGGCAGCAATTTGGCAGCCGTATTTGAGTACATCGAAGTAGACTACAATCGAATCTGCCGACACAACGTGAATGGATATCTCAGCCCGGATGAGTTTTGGACATCAAGATGTTGATTAACCTCATGTTTGTTGACGGCTCTCAGAGTCAGTATTTTTACTCACCCAATGGCCGACCGCCGAAAACCCAGTCTCGGCATATCCGGATCGAAGCCATTTTTCTTTTCCCATGAAACCTGACTCCGTTGCCAAAGGAGGATTGTCGGTTGCGACTGCCAGGGCCGTAGGCATGATCTTTTCATTCCTGCTGTTTTTGTCACTGGCACGCCAATCTGAAAGCGGCGCCGCAATATTCCGCACCCTGGTGGTATTTCTGTACATCGCCGAGTTCCTCGGCCTCTTGGGTACCCAGCGATGGCTTATCATCGAATTGGTAAAACCCGGGCATCAACGCAAGGCGCTGTTCATCAATGCACTAACCTATGCCCTAATTATCTCCTGCTGTATCGGGTCTATTTACCTCATTATTTCCTATTCCGGTATGTATGGAGATGCGATCTCCCTGGGATTGCGCTACATCGCATTTGGTGCGATAGGTTCAGCGTTTCTCATGTGCATTCAATCGACGCTTGTAGGTGTTGGTCTAAGTTCAAAGGTAGGATTACTCAATCTTGTCGAGAATGTAACCCGTGCCCTTATTGGTCTTGCACTGGTATACCTAAAACAGAATGTCCTGAGCATCATCATAGTATTCGTGCTGATGCGTTGGGCTATCGTTGTGGCGGGTCTTATCGTTGTTCTTCACAAATTGGAGGGTCCTCGCGTTTCCCCCCGGATGTCTATGCTGAAATTGTTTTTTAAACAAACACCGCAATTTGCCATGATCATGGTCGCATTCCTGACAATGCGTAATGCCGGCTTTATCCTGTTGCCTGCGATTTCTAGCAATCGTGAAACTGCGCGTTTTGCAGTACCGTATCAACTATATGACTTGTTACTGCTGTTACCTACGATGCTTGCGCTCAGTTCAAGTTATATCTTTGCCGCAAGTGCCGCTCGTTCTCAGGCTTCATTGAGACTAGCCATCATGCGTCTTCTCTCAATCACGAGTATGTACATCCTGCCGCTGGTGGCAATCTCGCTGGCCCTTGGCAAACACATCCTCGTACTACTGGTGGGGATGCGTTATGCCAATGCGGCACCGACGTTTTCCATCCTTATGGTAGCCGCGCCCCTGATGACCATAGATCAGGTGTTGTCACAGGCCATGATTTCTAGCAAACAGTATCGAAACGATCGAATCGCTGTCTCTGTTGGCGCAACCTGTGCGGTTATTCTCACGTTTATGTTGGGCAGGGCGTACGGTGCGACCGGAGCAGCGGCTGCATTTTTGGTGTCTGTCTTTGTCACCGTCTCTGGCCGTTTTCTCCTTAGCAAGGGATTGCTTAAATTCCGAGAGGTGGTTCTGGTTACCTGGAAACCGGCCATTTCCGGTGTATTCGCCTACGTCACGGCGACCGGCCTAGCGTCGTTTACACACATTATGGGGTGGGATATCCTCAATCTTGTGTGGCCAATCATCGCTGCGATTGGGCTCGCGGCATACGCTGTGAGTCTGTTTGCTCTTGGTGGATTGTCGACGCGGCAGCGCCGACGCATGAAGCGTTTGCTATTTCAGCGTGAACTATGACGTCGCCATCTGACAGAGATCGCCACTTCAAGCACACGTGGCGCATGATCTGTGCCGATCTGTCTCGTCGCCTGATCCTTGAAGATCGACCTACTAATCTATGGTATCAGCTGTGTATCCTGTCTCGTCCAGGCGCTGCGGCTATTCTTATGTTCCGCCTAAGCCACTATTTTCATGATCATGGCCTGCGTCGACTGTCAAAAGTTATAAATATCATTATGCTTTGTTGGTCTGGGGATGAGATCCATCCCGGGGCCCGCATTGGGCCAGGTTTGGTGTTGCCTGATATCGGCGGTGTCGGGATACCTGCTTTTGCCGATATCGGATGCGACTGTACATTTACCGGACCAGCGTTACTGACCATCGGTGGAATAGAGGGTATTGATCTCGCAAGGGATCGGATAGTACTTGGTGATCATTGTGTCATAGGCTCGGGCGTGCGCATCGTAGGTGCTGTTACCCTAGCAAACGGTACCCAAGTGAAACCCAACGCAGTCGTGATTACCTCATTTTTAAATGCGGGGACACTGTTGTCCGGCATACCCAGCCGGCGCAGAGGGACCATACCGCTCGAGAAGATCATGCGTTGGAACCCAATACTGGGGCAATCGACATCGCAAACGTCAGTCCAGTCGCAAAACTGAGTCAATCAGTCCACAGGATTATAATCTGTCTGCCCATGCATCAAGACATTCGCCAAACCATTCGACTTATTAGAGAGGATATTTACTTCCGATGCGAGTATGAGCACAAGCCTACGGGGGCAATGGCTCTGCTAAAAATGCTTATTCAGCCCGGGGTCTTTTGTGTCGCGCTTTACCGCTGGCAAGTATTCCTGGATACCCATCAACTGAGGCCTTTGGCTGGCATCTTAAAGCTCTTCAACCTGTTCGCATTTGGGGTATCTATTGATTCGCGTGCAATAATTTCTGGAGGACTGGTCATCATTCATGCGAACTCAATCTATATCAGCGACCGTGTTCAAATCGGCGCCCGTTGTATCCTGTTTCACCAAAACTGGATCGGCTACTCGCCCTTCGCACAGGAAAACACATCGGATCCAGATGGCTTGAATGGCCCGATCATCGGAGCGAATATCATTTTCGGAGCGGGGGCATGCGCCGTGGGCCCCATTGTACTTGGTGATGGCTGCAAGGTCGGAGTTAATGCTTCTGTTGACTCAAGTTTCCCGGCAGGCGCGGTGCTTTTTGGCGTGCCGGCGAGACAAATTTCGAAGTCCTGACGATAAGAATGTCCGCATAGCATGGAACGAGCGATCTCAATCATCATCGTCAGCTACAATACGGTCGATATTCTAAGGGAATGCCTGACATCGGTCATGACGCATTGTGATGCTGTCACAACAGAAGTAATTGTTGTTGACAACGCCTCAAGTGACGGTAGTTGCGTGATGGTAAGACGTGAATTTCCAGGTGTCAGGCTGGTCAGCTTGACAGATAACAAAGGATTTGGCGGAGGCAATAATGCCGGTGTTGAAGTCGCGACTGCCCCATACATCATGCTGCTGAATAGCGATGCAATCCTCTCCTGTGATATCGCAACACCATTAACCTGCTATCTGAAAGAGCATCCGGGTGTAGCCTGCGTAGGGCCGCGAATCGTTTTACCGGATGGCCGATCACAGCCAAAAACGTTTGGTAACCAGCCGTCATTGTGGCGCATTGCCATGCAAAGCACAGGCCTAAGTCGGATATTCCCAAAATGTAGGTTCCTAGCGGGGGTTGACGGGGAATATCGTTATTCGGCAGACCTGACAGTCGGGTGGTTATCCGGTGTATGTATGGCGATGCGTCGCGAGCAGTTCATGAATATCGGTGGTTTTGATTCACGATTTTTCATGTACTGTGAAGATATTGATCTCAGTAGAAGGCTTGCGGTATATGGCCGTATCGTCTCTCTTGATGACTATCCCGTGATGCATTACGGCGGCGCGAGCTCCAAGACATTGGCAAGTCGCGTCACGAATGCGGTCTGGCAGCAACGTAATCTGCTGAAAATAATATCTGATACATCTGGAGCATTCGCCATGTTGTTGGCGCGCTTGATCATCTTGCCAGGATTGCTATTACGGCTATTCATTGGTTTGGCTATCATCCCGAAGTCCGGAACAAGAAATAATTTCACATTACGTGCAGCATGGGCACGTCTCCTTGATATTCTGGGCAGATCTCCTATCGCAACGATCATTTCATCATGAGGATAGGTATTGACGCTCACGTTCTTGGCAAGGGAATCGGAGGCGTCGAGAGGTTCCTCAAGCAGATGGTGGAGTGGCTACCGAGAAGTTCAGCTGACCATGAGTACGTGGTTTTCGTGAACCGTGACGCCGCCAATGCGCGGATGATCAAGCCTCAAGCCAACGTGCAGATTGTTCCGCTGGTCACGGCGAACCCCCTCATTGAACGCTCATTGATTATACCTTGGCTTATTCGGCGTCATCGGCTCGATACCTTGATCGTACAGCGACTTTGTCCATGGTTTTGCGGCCGATGCAAGTTAATCCTGACCATACATGATCTGACGCCACTGAAGTTTCCAAAAGCATACCGTGGCCTGACAAACCACCTTATCCGTCTACTGACAGACGGTAGTGTCAGACGTTCTAGCCTGATCCTTACGCCTACGCAAACAATTGCGGCTGAGGTGAAAGCCTATTTCAAGCTGAAGACAAAGCCCGTTATCGCCTACTACAACGGCGTTGATGTCACTTGCTTTAAACCGAATATATCCAAGGGTACCGCCCAGGGATGTTTGGACAGGCTCGGCATAAGAGGACCTTACATGTTCACTTCTGGTGCTATCGAGGCCCGTAAGAATCTGGAGATCATCTATGACGCCGTGGCTGCTATCGCGCATGACGTGCCGATCAGCTTGGTTATCGTAGGCAAGATCCGCGACAAGGGGTACGCGGCATATCTTTCTCGGAGAGCGCGTTCGCTCGGTATCGAAGACAAGGTGCAGCATCTTGGTTTCGTGGAGGAGGCCACGCTGGTTGCTTTATACCAGAACGCCAGTCTCTTCATAACCGCGTCACGCGATGAGGGTTTTAATATGCCGCCCCTTGAGGCGATGTCTTGTGGTGCCCCTATCATCTGCTCAGACATTCCGGTACACAGGGAATTATTTGATGGCTGCGCATTATTTTTTCCTGCCGATTCGAAGGTGGATCTGGTGACCCAAATATACAAGCTCCTCAATACCCCGGAAGCTCATCATCAGTTGCGCGATGCGGCATCCTCCCTTGCCTCAAGATTCACATGGCAGGCGGCGAGCGAAAGAATAGCGACCGGACTTGAGGCCCTTTCCGGGACAAAAGGTACAGCCCGGTGAACCGCGTCTACATAAATGCCTACACGTCCATGAGCTGGGAGCGACCTACCCGAGAGAGTGTTTAAACATAGACCAACTCGTATTCCTCTATAACGCCAGGGAAGAGACGCGCCATAAGATCACCGCAGCACTCCCTTGTGCATTGCAGAAGGTATTTGGATTCAATCTGATTCATGATGGCATGACGTGTTGTTGCCGAATTTGAATGTACGGACGAGCCTAGCGATCCGCGTGGTACAGCAAGGAATGATTCCAAACGTCTGGCACTGTCGCTGATCTCGTTGGTCCTGACGATAAGCAGCCGATCAGGAGGCACATGATCAAGTACATGCTGGTTGTGGGCTGTCCAATAGGACAAGTATTTACGGACGGGGTGTAGCCCTGATCTCTTGAGAATATTCTCATATGGAGAATACGAGTAGGGCGGCGCACCGAAGAGGAGAGCCATGTGCTGGCGAATATGTTCTTTTCGATGCAGAAATTCGGGTTTATTGATCAGGAAACTGGCAAACGATTCTGCCCACGACAGACAATCTCGTACGGTGAGAATAAATTTAGCTTCTGGGAAAAGCTGTACTAGGAATTCCACGATTTCAGAATTTAGGTAGGATGAATCAAGCTCTAGACACATGCGCCGGTCACGATGCTCTAAATACCGCCGCATTTTGGCCGCACTCATCTTTCCGGTTTTGTATGCGATAAGTTTCCAAGTCAGGAATCGGCTTTCAGGCTCATGTCCCACGCGGAAATTATTTTTAAATTGATCAGTGATAGAGACGGTACCAGAACGAGGTGTACCTACACAGTATGCTTGTATGTGACGGTAATGTTGCGGGAAGATCGCACTTGGCAATTTCTCATAAACGGGTGTGAGCCAATAGGACACCCGGTCAGCAATGTTGAGGCGGGCATTGTTCATATTACTGAGATAATTTGATTGCATGTGCCGTTAACCACTAATTAATAATGTTGATCGTTCAGCTTATTCAGCGTGTTGTGTGCTGGCCAGGCGCGCTACTGCAGTAATGAGAACCGGGATAAAAATCAAGACTTCAATGGTTTGACTGTCCGAAAAAAGATCGACGTTCATGTATACAAACGCGGCAATACAATATGCAATACCTGCAACACCCACAAAATGATAAAGTTTGTCGCGCGCATGAAAGCAGCGGATGGCGTCACGTAGAAAGTACCCATAAAGCGCCACCCAAAGACCCAGGCCAACAAGACCGAGCTGAGACAGCACTAGGAGAAATTTGTTGTGGACGGGCAATGGCAGCCGCAAGGGTGTTTTGCCCCGCTGCGACAATGTGACGACATCAAGTCTCCCCACAAGCGGCACAATGGGTTTTTGACCCAGCGCGACCCACTGCGGGGTTGTGAACTCGGGGGATTGTAGTTTCAATCCAGCCTGGGCATATTCGCCAGGACCAACCCCGATAATCGGATATGCCCGAGTTAGATCCAGGGCGACATGGAACATCCGGAAACGCGATGCTATTGCCCCGTCACTGCCCTTGCTGCTCAAGCGGTCCATGATCGGCGAAGCTAACATCCCAAGAACGAGCACCGCGACTATGGCAATGCTGGAGCCCGTTAGCCATGCGCTCTTGGAGATTTCACGACGTTTCAGGAATATGAGAAAAGCTGCCAGAATGGCTAAAGCAAAGGATAGCCACGCCCCCCGAGAGAATGACAATAAAATCGCCATGCCAACCGCCAACATGGTGATTAACGCCATGACTTTGAGCAGCCGGTTTTTCAGGCTAAATATGGCCAGCAGGATAAGAGAATAAAATGTTTCAAAGTGGGCTGTACTATTGGTCTGGCCAAGGGTACCGGTACCGCGCACTAAAGAGGAGCCGACCGGCCCGGTATATTTTTGCAAGCCAAGTATTGGTTTGCCACCGGTCAACGAGGTAAAGTTGAAAATGTGGCCTGTCATGTATGAAAGGCCAACAAGTATTGACTCAAAAAATACAATCACCATCACTGCGATAATCGCAAGAATCACGTCCCCCCGGCTTCTGATTGCTGAGTGGATCAGGACGATAAAAATAAGTATTTTCAGCAATCTCAAAAGCGCCAAGGGGGAGGAGCTTACTAGTCCGTCCCGAAGATAAAATGCATGGACCAGGTAGGAAACGATGGCCCATGAAAACATGAGCAGCCACACTGTCGCGACTGTTGGCCAATAGAAGGCCTTTTCACCGGTGAGCTGTGATTTCGCTAGGAGGAATACAAAAAGCAGGGCAAGCAGCACATCACCTGCATTGATCGTGATCGCTTGTGCAACAAACCCTGACCAGACAGGTGGTGCGACGTAGAAAACCTTTTCGATACTCAATGGCATGATGAGTATCCACAGCATCAGACTCAAGATTCGACGGTCCGGGGAAAGCAAAAGGAACCCCGTACCGAGAATGCCAAGCAGGGCTGCAGCACGATATTTGAGTGACAAGTCACCGAGAAGTATAACTGCCATACCTGCAGCAATGGCGAGTGCAACGGTGATCACCGCCTCCAGTATCTGCCGTTCAATAGGCAAGCTATCAAGTGATCGTGATGGTGTGAGAAAGCGCATACGCATCAGACGTTGTCATAAATTATGGCTGGCAGGATCTGTCTTTGACGATTGTGAATGACTCCATCAGGCTCTGCACCGACGTCATACAGTTTTTGTAGCGCTTTACGAATCAGTGGTTTACGACTAATACCCGTGGATACTATAAGCAGCGTTTTATCTGATGCCATCCCACATAAAATGGCTTCATTACCACCCAGAACTCCTGTCGTATCCACAATGACAAAATTGTAGATTGCACGGAGCGCTTTGAATTGGCTGCTCAGGTACGCACTGTAAATTCCCAGCTCGCCTCTGCGGGCACTATCCCCGGATGGAATAAAATCAATCGAATACTGGGTCATGGCCACAATCATGGCGGCCATGTCTGATGTTGCCAGAACTGATTCGACAAATCCGGGTTTGGTCTGCGCCATGAGTGATTTAGTAAGCTGCTGATCTTTAAGATCGGCATCAATAAGTAGTACCTTGAATCTACCACCCTGAGCCAGTGCTCTGGCTAATGCTAACGAGGCAAAGGATTTTCCTTCCCCCGCTGTGGCGCTAGTCATGGTAATGACTTGTCCAGGAATTGGCCCCGCAGCATTATCCAGGTAGCCAATGATTTGCAGCAAACCATTGGTAAGCGCGTGTTCGTTAGTCAAGGCGGGTGTTAATGCGGCCGATTGATCGGTTAGTTTTCCGAGCGCCGGCAGACTCCCGACCATTGGTAGTTTGATGAATCGTTCCGTATCCCACGAGGTATAAATCCTTGGATCTGTAATGCTGAATATGATGGTCAGAGACAAGCCCAAGACGACGCCCAACACCAACCCGATTGTGCCGCTGATTACGTAACGGAATACCAGTTTCCCAATCTCCTTTTTAGGGGTGAACGCGGGTTCAACAATACTTATGGGCAGCAATCTATTTTTGTACATCTTTACCGTGTTGTAGGCCTGGTAACGCCGCACCTTCAGTTGTTCCAGCACCTGTTTTGCTGTCTCGACTTGGGTTTCGCGCTTCAGCAACTGTTGTAATTGCCTAATCTGGGCAGTCAATCTCGTGACTTGTGGGGCGTTCTGGGTATAGATTTGCTGTGCTTTGGTCAGATGCGTTTGCGTAGCCGCTAATTTTTTCGAAAGATTCTCAAGCAGTGGAGTCTGTCGAGAAATATGCGTCATACCGGAAGTGTCCGGCGCTGATGCAATAGCGGATGAAGATGATTGGCCCGATTCAAGGGCGTGATAGTTTTGCTCTGCGCGCGCGACCATTTTTGATAAGAAATTATAGGAACGCACGGCATCTGCAGCAGAAATTCGATAATACTCATCAATAAACGCCTGTGCCAGACCATTCGCCATTTGGGCGACTTTGTTACGGTTAAATGATGGTACAGTCACTGTGATCAGCTCATCCGTTTTCAGGGATGTAGGAATACTGGATGAAGATTGCAGGACCTGGACTTTGTCTTTGGTCGCGGTACTACCAAGAAACCCCTGTTTTGCGTTTGATAACGAGTTCTTGAACATGTGTGCCAGGATCAATGTCTTGGGACTGATCCCAGGCAAGCCGGGTGGCAGGCTAGCGGGAAAATATTTCGTAACAAATCCCGAGATATATCCGGTCAACACATCGGTGGGTTTTTGGTAAATATCATGCGCCGTAATATGCTGTTGGCGAATCGTAGTAACAAGTGTCGGGATACTCTGTAAGATTTCAGCGCTAGTCCTACCTGAGAGAAGCTCCCTGTGAGAAGGAATAAGACCCCGCAGAAATACCGATTCATCTGAGCTGTAGCGAATCAGGATTTGAACTGTGGCTGTCCAGGTCGGGGGTACTAGAAAAGTCAGAAATATCGCAAGCAAAGGGGGGATGATCACACAGGTCCAGAAAATCTTTGAACGGATGTATACCCGACTCAAAAATTCGCGCAACGACACATCAGGATTTTTGTCAGCGAACCGCTCTGCATTCTTCGATAAGTCACCTTCGCTCACAAAATCTCTTCCTTATAGATCAAGCGGTGTAGGTTATGCGCCTAGGCCGTCAGGCAGTTAGATAATCCGACCACGGTCAGGACGGAAAAGGGTGGCAGTTCGACCATATTGCCGTGCATCATGCGGCGTTCGATTCGGATCGAACCGGGCGGCGCCGTCGTATAAGGTTCAAACGCCGGCCTGAACCCCAGTCCCGGTGGAATATCCGGGCCGTTGTTAGCGGTGGGCTCATTGCCAGTCACGGACATGATTTCCACCCGCTGGGGGGTATAGTTCCGTGGATGGATGCGCACACGGTAGCGGGTCGTCAGACTACGATTGACAAAATTCACATAGACACGGCCATCAAACGATCGACGGGTTGCCAGCACCGTGACTTCGGGCACATTCTGTTCTGCAAACATGATCCCAAATTGGGGTGTGTCATAGGTTGGACTCTCGACGTGGGCGGATATCCGGCGATCGCCCGAATAGCGCGCATAGAGTTCGAAGACCCAATAGGGTACTTTGCGGTGGCCCTGCCAATTAACCCATCCCATAAAACTGTCATCGACGAACTTGAAGTAGTTTGATAGCTCAACCCGTGGGTGGGACATGAAGACCTGCAATAGACGTGCGATGTAGACACCTGAACCCAGGGTTTTGACATGGTCGAACCAGTAAGGATCAAAGCGCGGCAGAGAATAAAGTGCGCCCCATTCGGTGATCGCGATACCGATCCTGCGCGTCGATTCATGGCGCGCGATCAGGGCTTCCAGTTCGGTCAAGCTGCGATCCACGGCTTCCGGTGCCGCCCACAAGGCCCGATACACTTCCGGAACCGGGGGGATACCGACCTTATATAGCATGGGGAAATAGGCATTGTGGACCGCGATCATGTCGATATCAGGGGCCGCCTGCTGCAGCAGTATTCTTGTCCAGTCCGGATAATGCGTGTTAGGACCGGTGTGCGATTTGGCCACTCCGATCGCAATTGCCTTAATCGTTGGGTCGACACCACGCATGGCCCGGGCAAATTCACGAAATCGTCGTGCGTAAACTGTGGGAGTGACGCCAATCGGCTGTTCATTGGGATTGCCTGGCAGATAGAGCTCATTGCCGACTTCCCACAATTTGATGCCGATGGGATCTGCAAAGCCGTCGGCCCTGCGCCTCGCATTATCAGGGGCGTTGGCATAGGCGACCCAGCGGGCCGCCTCTTGTGCAGTGCCGGTACCGGCATTGACTGTCACCAGTCCCTGGGCGCCTGTTGCCTGCAAGAGTTCGAAGAATTCAGGGCTCCCAAAAAAATTGCGGGATGATCCGGGATCGCTTCCGTGTTTCCGGACAGGACGGGATCTGCACGGGCCTGTACCATCGACCCAGTTGTAGTAGTCAGCCAGAATCCCGCCCGGAAATCTGAATACCGTCACGCCCTGCTCCCTGGCAAGTTCAATCAGTCTGGCCGTGTGTGCAGGGTCTTTGCTAATAAAACCATCGCCATTATTGAACCACTCAAGGTTTGTCCCAAAGATTCTGGGGTCGATCGCGCCCTGATCCTTTCCGGCATCGACGACACAATCGAGCACCCGACGGGATCGCCTTTGCGGATAGTCCCTTGGTGCATTGACGGTACTCTCGTCGCCAGCGGCGACTGTAGGCCCTAGGGCTACCATGCCGGCACCTGCAAGCATGCCGAGCATGATTCGCCTTCTCATGACACCATCGGCGGACAGGGTCGGCTGATTGTCATCCTTGCTGTTATCATCGGTCATCTATTGTCAACTCGCTCGGTGAAGATCGCACGGAACTCCATGCAGAGAAATTGTTTATTTTAACGTCCCCGTATTGACGGTACTTCCCCGCACGTACGTGTAGTTCACGCTGGTGCCAAACGGTAGCAATCCCCGAATATATTGCGTTACGAATAGATCAGCATGTGCCACGCCGGTCATTGGCACGACTACGATATCGCCTGGAGAAAGCTTCAAATCCTGAAACTGACCAGCATCCCCGTTGATGACTGCCTGCACATTGGCATTGTATATCTCGTACTGCCCCTTTTGGTCGCGGTGCAGAAGCACAACATCACTCAGATTGCCCCCGGTCACGACCCAACCTGCTGTGGCAATCAACTTCAACAGGGTCATGGAGTGGGAATATTGATAACGGCCAGGATGCAGAACCTCCCCGCCGATAAAGACGCTCATGTTGTTGGACTTGGCCAGTGAGGCCCAGACGGAAATCGGATTTTGATAGGCCGGCTGGAGCGCTTTTTTCAGCTCGGTATCCAGCTCGGATAACGTTTTTCCAGCCGCCACAACGGTGCCAGCATCGGGTACAAAGATAGTGCCATTCGGCGCCACGTCAACGGTATTTCGAAAATAGTGCAGACCGTTAGGCGCCAAGCGAAGATCCGGCGGCCCACTGGTCACGTCAGCGAGTGACACGCTAACCCGAATGGGGTTATGGAAGTATTGATCAGCCTTTGAACTTACTAACGCAGCAGCGGCATCCTGGGTAAGGCCTATCAGCTTGAATCGGCCAAGCAATGGCATCACGATATCGCCATCTTCCCCCACGCTATAACGCTTGCTCATCCCTTTCAATTGATCCATTGCAGATTTGACAACGGATACCGTAACTCCTGGATTCCTGAGGATGGATCTATATTCATCGATAAGGGCGGTGCGCAGTTGGGCGAGTGTCATGCCAGTCACACGCAGTTCCTTGCCAAGATAAGGCAGGCTCACCGTCCCATCGACACGAACCAACAAATCGCCGCCCTTAATGCCCCCTGAATTAAATCCAAATGAGATGACATCACCAGGCGCTATGCGGTAGTTTTTTGTTTTCGGCGCAAGAACAATATGCACCTCGTTGCCGACGTCTATTTTATAGTTTCTTTTTGTTTCGTTTACCGGATAGACGGAAATTTGCAATTTATCCAGCGGAGAGATATCAAATTGCTGATCCCCTCGCGGCAAATAGGCGCTCCTGGCAGTAACCTTGACAGGCGGTTTGCCTGGTATTCTCATCAACACGCCTGTATTTGTTGCGCAACCGGACAACATTAGCAGGCCAAGGATTGGAAACATGATGATCTTTATGCGTTTGCCACTATTATAGTTGGCATTATACGTGCTAATGAGCTTACTCATGGTGCAACAGCGTCTCCATCAGATTCCCGACAAGACCCATCCATCGCGGCAGCTTCCATCGCGGCAGCTTCCATCCAGTACAGCAGTGCCTCATCGACTGTACTGGCAAATTGGTTCCAGGAATAGCGTTTGACATGGTCGTGGGCCACAATCCCCATTTGCCTGGCCAAGCCCGGAGTCAACGCGAGCCGTGCAATAGTTTGCGCCCAGCCGTCATCGTCGCCGGGTTCCAATAAATAGCCGGTTTTTTCGTGTACGATGCTTTCTGTTGGGCCCCCACGGGCAATCGCAACCACCGGCTTTCCTCTGGCCATGGCTTCGAGTGGCACTATGCCCCAGTCTTCATTAAGGGGGGTAAAGAGGCAAAACGAGGCGGTACGGTAGAGATCAGAAAGTTGCTGATCGGTGGGTGACAAGCAGAACACCACGCGCTCGTCGTGACCGGCGATTCGCTGCAGGGCCTGTAGATAGGCAGTACTTTTGGCATCAACAAAACCAGCCACAACCAGGCGCCATGGCTGTGGAAGATTTGCTTTCAGAAATGCGCGGATTCCCTGCTCAATATTTTTTGTCCACATGATGCGACCCGGCATCAAAATGTAGGGCTGGTATTCCACGTCCGAAATATCAGCCGACCAGTCGACGCCTGGATGAGCCATGACCATGCGTTTCTCGTCTTCCAATAAACGCCCCTGAATGATGCGTTTCTTGACCTCGGCACTGGTCGTAATCACACCGGTATAATTTCTCCAGGCACGTCGATCGATTACCCGAAACGCATGCTTGAGAAACCAATATGGCAGCCTCGCGGCCAAGCTTCGCTGCCTCAGTGCAAGGTGCTCGTAAACAGGATCAAATGCCGCTCTTAACGGGGTACTGCAGATATTGAAGACCGGCAAAGAGCGGTTGCGAAATGTAAGCATATCGCCGATACCATCACACCAGACGACGATTGCATCGGTGTCGTCGTCTACCGGTAATTTCTGCATAAAAGTCTGAATTGTGCTTGCAAGCACCCCGGTGTAGCTTCGTTTGACACTCGTTTTACGCAATTCCCTGACATTCAGAGAACGGAAATCGCTGAAGGTATGTTCAGCATCATAGAATCCGGTAAAGATGGTCCAGTCATGATGGCTACGTTGCACCAACTCCAATAGGCTGCGTTCGATGCCACCATGCAAGTAAATCCACGGATGATAAAGGGCAAATTTCATCTGAGTGCTGTCCTACCGACCACTTCTTGGTAAATGACTTCCTGCATTTTCGCGATTTCACACCAGCGATATTTTTTTGCTTCTTCTCGCCCGATGTCTCCCAGCACACGACAACGCCCAGGATCACCCCATAGGTCTCCAGCGCCTTCGGCCAGTTCACTGACATTCCCTAAAGTAGCCAGCACGGCCCATTTTGGAGACAATAGTTCATTGAGATGATCGATATCGAAGGCCAATACGGGTTTTGCGGCAGCCATAGCCTCAAGGGCAGTGATCCCAAAAGTTTCTTGGCGCGAGGGCATAACCAAAAAACGGCAGTGTTGTAAAAGTTGATGCTTTTCCGGACCCTCGATTCGCCCCATGAGCTGGACGGTATTTAACAGGCCTCGCTTGATGATCTGCGATCGCAAATACTCATCTCCTGGCCCGGCTCCCGCGATACGCAGAGGTATGATTTTCTGCGCATTCGCCAGGTATTGCCAAGCGTCTAGCAGATAATCGAGTCCTTTGTGATGGACGTCCAGTCTGCCAACAAACAACGCGTAATCCCCTGTACAGACGGTATCGGAAAACGCCTCATCATCGATGCCGCACGGCACTTTCCAGACGTGTGCAGCGGGGACAAGATCCTTAAAGTAGTCGCCCATCTTATCGGTTTGAACGATGAAGTCGCGGTAGCGTACGCGTGAGGGGATGGTTCGCATCATTCTTTCAAAAGGAAGTTTGTAGCGTCGTTCCCAATCTTGAAAAAAAAACCATTGCACGATACTGACTACTGGTTTTTTGGTCCAAAGCGGGAGCATGCAAAACCCAAATGGTGGAGTAAATTCTTCGACAACCAGATCGTGTGGTAGACGGTTTACCATGAAGCCGAGCGTCGCTAAAAAACTTAAATGATAGGACAAACCAAAAAAGGGTATCCCGAAACCCAGCCGTTGATACTCGAGTTTCCCCCGCAGCACCTTCCTGGAGCAATGTGGATAAGTGGCTGTCAGAATTTTTATCTGATGACGACTGGAAAGCCTGGAATTGATTTCATAAGTGCGAACAGGTTGTCCACCTCTTAGTGGGTTCTCTGTGTCATCGGTGTCGGTATGGATAATCAGCATGATCATTTTCTAAATCGGGTCAGCAATGCCCGGTTTACATTTTTTTGGCGTCAGCAGGTTGTAAAAACCAGTTGGATGTCCGCGAATGGGGCATGGAATCGCTCCAATCTTGTGGGGTTCGAGAGCAAATCGAAGGTGCCGCCGGGTCGGGTTTGTTGCTGATCGGCGACGAGACGCACGACCTACTTAGCACCACCTGTGCCTGAGCCGATGAGATCGCCGCCATGCGCTG
Source organism: Pseudomonadota bacterium (assembly GCA_021777335.1). Taxonomy (GTDB): domain Bacteria; phylum Pseudomonadota; class Gammaproteobacteria; order Acidiferrobacterales; family Acidiferrobacteraceae; genus JAJYDT01. The sequence continues at coordinate 27,763 of JAJYDT010000008.1, forward strand.
GCGCGTCGGGATAATCGATATTGTTTCGTGCATGACCGCCTGCCCCCGCATGACTACGGACTGTCTAGTGGGTTTCGGCGTTTAGCGTGCGGGCCCCGCAGGGTCAAGCATCATAGTGATCTAACAATGTCTGATTACAGCAGAGGCTGATTGTATGGATATCATGACAAGGGTCAAGTAAATTTTTAGGATTCTTGATGAAAATCGCCCGTCCGGGCGGGATAGGAGATGTAATACTTTAGAGATAATCCGAGGGTAAGCAGATGGGTTATCAAACGTAGGACGCATGGGCATGTTGCGCAAAAAAACCCCGGCTCGAGGCCGGGGTTTTCAAAGATTGGCGCAGGGCCAGATCAGCCGCGCGCAGCTGCCTTTAGGGCCTTCTCGATCGAACCTGGGGCACACATGATGCTGAGGAAACTGTTCGAACCCATCATGCTGAGGTCCGGAAAATTGATGGCAATCCGGAACTTGGCACCCAAGGCGTAGACCTTTTTGCCCGCAACAACCATTTCATAGGGGAGGTGACCTGTCGACTTTGGGTTCTGGAAGTCGATCCGGCTCATGATATGCCGGTCTCCGCTGCAACTGTTGCCCGCTGGTCCGGATAGGCCGACCCCGAAGAGGGTCTCCTGCTTGCCGGGCACGGCCACTTCCCAGACCTGGGTTGTTCCGCCTTTGTGTGCGGCAAGGCCTGCCTCGACCGCGCTCACCGCCTGCTGATAGCTGTGGTAGCGATGGAGAACGTGGGCATCAGTGAAGTAGGGCATCAGGAACTTGTAGTGATAGTGTCTCAGATCAGAAACAGTCAATCCCCGTTTAGAACCATAAGTCCTCTCGGCTCCGAGCGCGGTCTTAAGCGCGGAAGCGACACTCGTCAGGTTGCTCTTCAGGCGGTAGGCATTCGCCATGTAAGGCGGGTTGGTGTAGGCGACCTGGATCTGGGTGGAACCGTTTGTGACCACCTTGGTCACGGTGACGCGCTGCACAATCGCATAACCGCCAAACTTGGTTGCGGCAGCGGCTTGCCCAAGCGCGTTATTGGTGACACCGATCACATCGGCGGATACGGTTTCACCACCGCTGAACTTCGCGTTGGTGTACGGTCTATAACTACCAACGATCGAGAACCCGTTCGCTTTGAGCTTCTTTTCCACGTTCGCGGCAGTCTTGGATATGCTCCCGCCGTTCGTGGTGTAGGCGAGCACAAACGGTTTCAGCCGTTGCGCGGCCCAGGCGTGGCCCGCTCCGGCAAGCAATAACAGGGTGGTGATGGCAATTGATTTCGGTACAACCGATGCAGTCCTCATTGTTGTTCTCTCCAAGTAGCACGCTCATAGTGGTGACGACATCAGGCGATGTTGCGTCAGTCTTTGGTTATGTACTGATTTAATGCTGTGGTGAATACGGGGCGGTACAGCCCACCGAAAACGAAAATACCATACAATGCAGGCTGCTCAAAGCCCCCGGGTCTGCTGTGCCGCCCGCATCGGTTTCCCGCGCGGTAATACAGTCCTGGGGTGCGACCCTGAGGCCACGCCCTGCGCCCCCCGACATCGTGGCAGTGGACGTCGGGAGGATGTAGACGATGGGTATCTTTGCATCCCACGCCGTGGCGGCGTGGGTGGTCGTTTTGTCTTCCCACCTTGGCTGCTGGCTTACTGCGGTTTACCTTTGCACAGACTGAAAAACATGGAATCCCGGCTCAGCGTTTCACCTCTGCGCTGTAACCTTGACCCCGTACCGCCTGCAGCAGGGTCTGTGCGTCGGCTGCCCCCTGAATGACTGCTTCCTCGAGTTCCAGGCTCACGCTGGCCGAGCGCACGCCCGGTACAGACTGCAAGGCTTTGGTCACGGTGTTCACGCAATGTCCGCAGGTCATGCCGCTGATTCTGAGTGTGATCGATTCCATTGTTTTTTCCTTGTTTCGGTTAGATTGAAGGGCCGACCGGGTATGCGCCGGGCGTGTTCCAATGATGGGTTATCGGGTGGTCTCTCTGGTCACGTCACTACCTCGGGTGATGGTGTCTCAAAGTGGGCCGGTTGGACCCGCCGAAGTCTCAGACTGTTGCTTACCACGAATACGCTCGAGAATCCCATAGCCAATCCAGCCACCATCGGATTGAGATGGATCCGGAAAACGGGGTAGAAGACGCCGGCTGCGAGCGGTATCAGAGCAATGTTGTAAAAAAAGGCCCAGAATAGATTTCCACGGATGGTAGCAAGCGTACGCCGCGCGATCGTAAGGGCTGTGACCACAAGGCCGAGATTGCCACGCGTGAGCGTCACATCCGCCGCTTCGATCGCGATATCGGTCCCATTCGCGACCGCGAGACCGACGTCCGACTGTGCGAGCGCTGGCCCATCATTGATGCCGTCGCCGATGAACGCGACTCGGTGCCCATTGTCCTGCAGCCGCTTTACCGCCGCCGCCTTACCTTCTGGAAGGACACCCGCTTCATAGCGCTCGATCCCCACCTCATGGCTGATCGCAGCTGCGGTTACCTCGGTGTCGCCGGTGATCAGCACTAGGTCGAGACCGGCGGTTTTGAGTGCTGCGATGGCAGTTTTTGCCTCCGGTCTTAAGGGATCCGAGATACCGAATAGCGCGATGGCCTCGCCATCCACGGCCAGATAGACTACGGTCTGTCCGGTCGAGGCGGCCGCGAGCGCCTTGGGTGCCAGCGCCACCACATCAATTCCCTCGCGTGTCATGAGTCGTTCAGATCCAAGTAGTACCATGTGGCCCGCCACCTTTCCCGATACGCCGTACCCAGGCAATGCCTGAACCTCTTCTGCACGGGATAGCGCAAGTCCCTGTTCGCGCGCACCCTCCATAATGGCCCGGGCCAATGGGTGCTCGCTGCCGGTCTCAATGCTCGCGGCCCATTCCACGGCATGCGCTGCATTCGGTCTTCCGTCAAGGACGTACCGTGAGAGCAGGCGCGGCTGGCCGATCGTGAGCGTGCCAGTCTTGTCAAGCATGACCGTGTCCACGTGTGTCAGCAGTTCGATTGCCGAGCCTCTGCGAAACAATACCCCGAGTTCCGCTGCGCGGCCGCTGCCAACCATGATCGCGGCCGGCGTTGCGAGCCCCATGGCGCAAGGGCAGGCGACGACCAGCACTGCGACCGCGCTCATGAGGGCCACCGGCAGGGCCGGCGATGGACCCAGGACCAGCCAACAGGCGAACGTAAGCACGGCAATTGCGAGAACCAGCGGTGTGAACACGCGCACGACGCGGTCGGCGACGCCCTGGATCGGCACCTTTGATCCCTGCGCACGCTCGATCAGACGTATTATCTGCGCGAGTGTGCTCTCGGCACCAAGGCGCGTCACCTCGACCTCAAGCGTGCCGTACTGGTTGATCGTGCCTCCGGTCACACGGTCTCCGGCCCGCTTCGCGACGGGCGCCGGTTCGCCCGTCAACATAGCCTCTTCGATATAGCTCTTGCCGTTGCGCACGATGCCGTCCACCGGGACGCGTTCTCCCGGGCGCACGACGACCTGTTCTCCGACGGTGACTTCGCCGATCGATACCTCACGTATTTCACCTAATCGGCGTACATGAGCCGTCTTGGCCTGGAGATCAAGTAGATGTCTGATGGCTGCCCCTGCGCGGCCTTTCGCGATTTCTTCGAGGTATTTACCATAGAGGATAACTGTGATGATGACAGCGGCAGAGTCGAAATACAGAACGCGTCCCGCTGCCGGGAACGCCTGCGGAAAGAGCAGTACAATGAGACTGTAAAGCCATGCTGCTCCGGTTCCGGTCAGTACCAGACTGTTCATATCTGGAGAGGCGTGACGATAGGCGACAAAACCTGGGCGTAGGAAGCGACGCCCGGGACCAAACAGCACCAGGGTGGCTAGCAATGCCTCACCCCAGCCCCAGAATGATGCTGGCGCAAAATGCCGAAGTGTCGTGGCCAGACTTGGCAGGAATGCGCCTCCCATAGACACGATAACGACCGGTATCGTCATCAGAGTGGCAGCCCAGACGTCACGCCGCATGCGTCGCAAATTTGCTTTGCGGGCGGTGTCTTCGGGATGATCCAGGTCGTCTGTATCAAACTCCGGAGAACGTACTTCATAACCTGCCCGGCGGATAGCCTCGGTCACGGATTCCCGTGTCACGGATGCCGGCACATAGTGGACAAGCGCGCGTTCGCTCGCGAGGTTGACGGACGCGCCGATAACGCCCGGAAGCGTCTTGAGTGCCCGTTCGACCCGTCCAACGCAGGATGCGCAGGTCATGCCATCAACGCTGAGATCGAGCTCGCCGATAACCGGGGAATAACCTGTGGCGCGCACGGTAGCCACGATGTCCGGCAGGTCGAGATCTCCCTCCTGATAGCGTACCGAGGCACGTCCCGTCGCAAGATTGACGCTCGCGTCCTCGACGCCCGTCAGTGTCTTGAGTGCGCGTTCGACGCGGCCTGCGCAGGACGCACAGGTCATGCCTTCAACGCCGAGTTCGATCTGCACTGGCCCCGTCATTGTCCGCTACCCTCTAGAACGCCGCCGAGTGCCGCGAGGATGGAGCAGCCGGTGACAGGACCCCGCCCATTACAGCGATCGGCGAGGTGGGTCAGGCTCTGGCGCATCCGCTCAAGATCTCCAATCCGGGCTTCGAGATCACTGATGTGTTGCACGACCAGACGTTTTACCTCGCGGGCTGGTGTATCCACGTTATCGGAGAGTTTCAGAAGCGTTGCGACCTCCTCCAGGGAAAAGCCGAGTGTCTGCGCCCGGCGGATGAAGCGCAGTCTGCGGACGGCTTCGGCTGGATATACGCGATAGCCGGATGCAGTCCGGCGGGATGGCACGAGCAGACCGAGGCGCTCGTAATAACGCAATGCCCCTGGCCCCAACCCAACCTGTTTTGCCAACGCACCGATACTCAAGGATTCCATGCACGTCTCCATGGCTTATTCATATATGCCACAAGTTTAAACCCTATAGTACACTGTAGAGTCAAGCGGACGATCTCCCTCTGAAAGAATGAGGAGGGGTGACGGTGTTGCGACGTCAGTAGGCGGGGTGGAGCCTGCTACGCAACACGAGGATTTCCAGTGGTGCAGGTGGCCCAGGCGGTTTCCTGAGGACACACGCAGGTATTCAGGTGCCGGGGATGGCTGGAGTCATGAACAGCGCGGGGCTGGCGGCACAGGTCAACGGCAGTTTGGTGGTAGGTAGATCGCGGGTACGGTCGTGCCGCTGCTCGTGTAGGTCGTTCCGTTGATGGTCAGGGAGCCATAGCCGCAGGCCCATGAGATAGCGCCGATCGCGGGCGTGGCGGTGAAGGTGAGCACTGTTCCACTTGCAGTGGGAAAGCCGCCGAGATCGGCGCGGTATTGAACCGTGATGACCGGCGGTGTTCCTGCCGAGGTGTTCGATCCACCCACGGACTGGCTGAGTACGCTCAGTGCACTGACATAGTGTCCGTTGAAGCTCGATGAAAGCGCCAGACCGTAGGTGGTGTTGCTACCCGCTGGAAAGTACCCGTCGGTCTGGTACGTGTCTGAGACCGCGGTTTCGGCCGCCGCTGCCAGAGAAAAACCCTCTGTGAGTTTCGCACGCACAACGTAGTCCTCGTAGGAGGGGATGGCGATGGCAGCAAGGATTCCGATGATGGTCACCACGATCATGAGTTCGATCAGGGTAAATCCTGACGAAACACTGTATCCCAGCCCGGTTTGGCCGAGATCGGACACGGAGGTCGATTGATTCTGCCCGGAATACAGGGTTTTTGGCGCGTCGTTGCACATGGTCAAACCAAGGGCTATGCAATATTGGTGCCAGTAATCGCCTAGGACACAGGGTATCGTCAAGCAGGGTCTTCGGACCGTGTTGGGCCGGCCCGCCCGGCGTCGGCCATGATGCGCACGAGATCCCCGAGGAGCGCACGGTCGATCTCTTCGACCGGGCAGACAAGCTTGTGCCGCCAATTGGGGCGTTCGGAGGTCGTTCCAGGCAGGTTTACCGCTTCCGGCATCATGAGCAGATCTTCCATCTGTACCAGCAGGATGCGGGCAGGGGTCTTCGCGAGATAGGCGTAGACGGCCAGCATGAGCGGCGCTGAAGGTGCTTCAGGTACAGGGGTATCCTGTGGCAACAGGCCTTCGCGCACGAGCGCATCGATCAGCTGTCGCTTGTCATGGGCGCGCTCTCGTAGCTGCTGGTTCGCCACTGCTTGTGACGGAAAGAGACTGAGCCTCTGGCGCTCGTTAAGGTCGGTGGTCAACCAGAAACCGGTGAAGGTCGGCAGATCGTGTGTCGTGACCATCACTAGGGCGTCAGAGCAGTAGTCTGCGGGACGCGTGAAGATGCCCCCGGCGCCGCGCTCAAAGTACAGGATGCGGTAGGACAGGAACCCAAAATCGGCGAGTGCGCTGTGAATCTCCGGGGGCACTGTGCCCAGATCTTCGCCGATCACGAGACAACGGTGCCGTTGGCTTTGATAAGCGAGTAGTTGGCACAGTGGTTCCAGAGGGTAGCGCACATAGGCACCTTCGCGGGCGGTTGCATGCTTGGGCACCCAGAAGAGCCGGGCAAGGCCCATGACATGATCGATGCGCAGCGCACCCGCCCCGGCCATATTTGCATCCCAGATCGCGAGATAGGGCTCATATCCACGATCAGCCAGTGTCCATGGGTTCGCGGGTGGCAAGCCCCAGTCCTGCCCGTTCTGATTGACGATGTCCGGAGGGCAGCCGACGGTTGCGTCAAAGATGAAAAGATCCTGGTCGGACCACGCCTCGGCGCCTCCTTGATCGACGCCGATGGCAAGGTCCCGGTAAAGTCCGATCCCAAGCAGGTGCCGTGCCTGCTCGCTTACCGAGTCGAGCTGTTCTTTGGTTTGCCACTGAAGATAGGCGAAAAATTCCACACGCGTCGCGTGTGCCGACGCAAATTTTGCCACGGCAGGTGCCTCGGGATGGTGATACTCAGGTGGCCACGCCGGCCATCCCCACACGGAGGGGTCATGGTCAAAGAACTGCTCTTGCAGGGCCTCGTACACGGCATATCTCGAAAGTGCATCACCCCCTTGACTCTTGAAGTCGGCAAACGCCTTGCGCCTTTGCGTATCCGCCGTATTCCAGAACTCCGCATGGAGCATCTCTAGTAGTTCTTTCTTGAGGGCCCAGGCCGCGCGGTAATCGACCCAGGGCGCGGCACGCAGTCCCGCGATCCGCGACTGGAAGTCGGGATCCCCGACCCGTGCGCACGCGGCTGCCGAGCGCCGGAATTCCGGGATGGCCTCGACATCTATATAGAGTGGGTTGAGGAATAGCCGGCTCGATGGGCTATAGGGGCTCGCCCGGTCAGGATCATGCAGGAACAGCGCATGTAGCGGATTGATACCAATGATCGATGCGCCAAGGCGGGATGCCCATCCAACCACGTGTGCGAGGTCCGTGAAATCTCCGATCCCCCAGTTTCTGCCCGAACGCAGCGCATAGAGCTGGATCGCGAGGCCCCAGACACGCCCGTGACCATGCAGTGTTGGAGGCCAATAGCTGTGATCGGGTGTTACGATAAGCCAGGTCGAGGCAAGTAGGCCCTGATCGGTGGCAAGCGTGAGGCGGTGGCGGCCCATTTCTGGTCTGAAGGGCATAGGCCAGGACCAGTAGTGCTTGGAGTGCTCATCGTTCGGCAGGGACACGATACCGTGCTCCGCCGTGCCGTCGCTGCGCAGATACTCGAAACGGAGCATAGCGCCAGCGTACTGGCCTACCTTAAGCGAGATCGTGGGTTCGGAGTCTGAGACGCGTAGCACATACAGGGCTTTGAGTACGCCCTCGTGCGATGTGGCCAAGTGCTCAAGGGCCATTGCCTGAGCTTCAATTGGTGCCCCGAGTGCGGCGAGTAGCGCCTCCAGCGTTGTGCCCGGGACCTCATGACGCTGCCCCCATGCGTCCTCATAATCACGGTCGACACCGTAAAGACGGCAGAGCTGTGCCAACCGGTCAGGATCATGCATGGTGTTGTCCCCAATGTGATTCGAGCGTCCAGATGATGCGCCATGGACGCAATGCGTACAGCCATTTTCGATCTCCGGCTAGATGGATCCCGTGGCCCGTAAACGGGGCCATCAGGATGGTTGTTTCTCTTGAGAGCTTTTCATGAAACCAGGGAGGTGTGCTGCCGCAGAGAAAGTGCATCGAAAAGCCGGGACCACCATAAGAGGCTATAGGTTCGATGTACCCACCGGCGCATGGGTTGACCGCTTTATTCATGCGGCCGCGTCGGACTGAAATCGCAAGGCCGGGCGCGCGCATGCGCCCTTGATATCACCTGTCGTCGGTCGGAGCATCACCGCGCGATGTTTCGAACCTACGCTGGTGGCGGACATAAGGTGACCTCCAAGGTGCCTGGATCTCACTGGCGGAACCGGGGATCTCTATCTTCGGATCCGGTGCCGAATGGCAGGCGATGTCGCCATCTCATAGCCGCCGCAGCACCTTCATGCACTGTCCTTCGAGCCGAAGCCCGGACAACGACGCCTCGCATCCATCGGCAGGGAGGGCGGGCGTCCAGCCGGTGCTGAACTCCGGGGGGAGCTGAAATTCGACCGGTTGTGGGTCGCTGTTCATCAGCAGCAGGAAATCATCATCCAAGCCCGCCCCTGGAAGCAGGACGGCAAGCGCGTACCGGTTGGGGTTAATCCATCCTGTCTCGTCAAGCTCCTGGCCTTCGGCCCCGAACCACAATACGTCCTCATGGCCGTTATGCCGGCCGTTAAAGAAGGTCCCGCGGCGGAACACGGGATGGGCCCGTCGCAGACGGATCAGCTGCGCGACAAACTCCCCTATGTGGGTAGATCGAGGATCCCCGCCCCAGTTGATCCAGCTAAGCGGATTATCCTGGCAGTAGGCGTTGTTATTGCCGCTCTGTGTGCGCCCCATCTCGTCGCCTGCGAGCAACATAGGTACCCCTTGAGAGAGCAGTAGCGTCGTCAGCAGGTTGCGTTTCTGCCGATCGCGCAGGGCGTTGATCGTCGCGTCATCAGTTGGCCCCTCGACACCGCAGTTCCAGCTGAAATTCTCGGTGGCTCCATCCGCGTTGTCCTCGAGGTTCTGCTCGTTGTGCTTTTCGTTATAACTCACGAGATCGGTGAGGGTGAACCCATCGTGCGAGGTAATGAAATTGATGGATGCCGACGGTCTGCGGTCACGCGTCTGATAGAGGTCGCTCGATCCGCTCAATCGCGAGGCAAGCTCTCCCGCAAACCCAGCATCTCCGCGCCAGTACCTCCGTATGCTGTCGCGATACCGGCCGTTCCATTCGCTCCATCCCCCCGGAAAATTTCCTGCCTGATACCCATGAATTCCGACGTCCCAGGGTTCCGCGATCAGCTTGACGCCGGAAAGGACCGGGTCCTGCTGGATCATGCTGAAGAATGTGTTGCTCCAGTCGGAGCCGTTCGTGTCCCGGCCAAGTGTCGCGGCAAGGTCAAAGCGGAAACCATCGACATGCATCTCATCAACCCAGTAGCGCAGACTGTCCATGATGAGCTTCTGTACCTGAGGATGCGTGACATTGAGTGTGTTCCCGCATCCTGTGACGTTTATATAGTGTCGAGGTGAGTTCGGATTGAGCCAATAATAGGACGCATTGTCGATTCCCCGGAATGATAGGGTAGGACCGAGCTGGTCGCCTTCACCCGTATGGTTGTATACGACATCAAGAATCACCTCGATCCCTGCTTGGTGCATGCGTTTTACGAGCATTTTGAATTCGCTGATATGTCCGCTTGCACAGTAAGGGGTATGCGGCGCGAAGTAACCTATGGAGTTGTAGCCCCAGTAGTTGCGCAGGTTGTGGTTCACAAGCCAGCGATCATCGACAAAGGCATGAATGGGCATCAGTTCGATGGCGCTGATGCCTAGCCGGGTGAAATGATCTATGACCGGTTCTGCGGCGAGTCCGGCGAAGGTTCCTCGAAACGGCGCGGCCACGTCCGGGTGCTGGATCGTAAAGCCACGGACGTGCAGTTCGTAGATGACTGTGTTCTCCCATGAAATGCGCGGGGGCGCATCGTTGTCCCAGTTGAACGCAGTGTCGGCAACCTGGCACTTCGGCATTCCGGGCGCGCTGTCTTTGTGGTCAAAAGAAAGATCTCGGTTGTGGCTGTCCACGCAATAGCCGAACTGAGCATCGCTCCAGCGCATATTTCCGACGATCGCGCGCGCGTAGGGGTCAAGCAGCAGTTTGTTCGGATTGAAGCGGTGGCCCCGCTCCGGTTCGTAGGGGCCGCTTATGCGATAGCCGTAAAGCTGTCCGGGCCGCACGTCGGGAAGATAGCCGTGCCACACATTGTGGATGTGCTCTGGTAGATCGAGGGTCGCGATTTCGCTCTGGCCAGTGTCGTCGAACAGGCACAGCTGGACCCGTTCAGCGTGCTCTGAGAAGAGCGCGAAATTCACGCCGCTGCCGTCCCAGGTGGCGCCAAGAGGCTCCGGTTTTCCCGGGAGGACGCGAGGATTTCCGTTCACGTGCCTTCAGCCATCTCCGGTATGCGGGTGTTCTCAAGCAGTGCAATCAGGCCGCGAAGAGGCAGTATAATCCATGCTGGCCGGTTCGCGAGTTCGTAGCGGATCTCGTAGCACACCTTATCCCACAGGAGTAGCTCGAGTAGCGGATCGGCAAGGGCGCCCGACGGATCCTGAAGCGCAAGACCCGTGGTGTCGGCATAGCCCTCAAGGAACAACCGTCGCGCTCCTCGCTCCCATTCAGCCGCGGACTGCTCGAGCACCGACATGTCCAGGGCGCGGTCGGGGGTCACGAGCCTCAGCGCCGCAAATGCCGCGTAGCTGAATGAACGCAGCATCCCCGCCACGTCCCGCAGGGGAGATTGCTTGTGCCTGCGGGTATCAATTGATCGCATGGGTTCACCCTCGAAATCCACGATCACAAGATCGTTATCGACCACCAGCACCTGCCCAAGATGGTAATCACCATGGCAGCGCGTCTTGATCGCAGCCTCTGGGGCGCGTGTGCGCAGGACACCGATGTGTGCAAGGATCTCCTCGCGCCGCGCGCAGACCTGGTCAATAAGGGCTCCAGCTGCGGGCTCCAGTTCCGCGCGCGCACTTTCGAGTTGTGCCAGCGCTGATTCTGCCGCTTTAGCGGCTTCGTCAAACCAACCGAGACATTCGTCGCGGGACGCGACTTCCGGCTCAAACGCGGGAATGCTTGTCGGAACCGCAAGTGCACGGTGCAGCTCCCCGGTGCGCACGCCGAGCTGGCGCAGCAGGATCGCATACACCGCCCGGTTCGCATCGTCCTGAAGTTTTCCTGGCGTGGCGCGCGCGGCGCGTTCGTGGTCGAGATGCCGCTGGAGATAGCTTACAATCTGAGACCAGCCGTCGCCTTGATTGGGTACAAATGCCTGCAGGAGTCCAAGCACTGTGGTTTCCCCTTCAGGGGAGACGTGTTCGAAGTATCCAGCGAGCGGTGCGATGTGCGCGAATGGTGAGGTCTCGGTAAGAAACGCAGTCATCTCGAGCTCCGGACTGATCCCTGTCTCGAGCCGACGGTACCCCTTCAGTATGAGGCGTTCACCGACGACCACAGAGGTATGCGTTTGTTCGACGCCGAGCACGTGTGAGCCCAATGTTGTCGCATCCGTTCCGGCGAGTGCCCCGAAGCGGGCAGTAGCGTGGAAGCGGATCTCGCTGCCGCCGCAAGGCATCCGGTGTCCATCACGCATCGCCTGTATGACCGCAGTGCAGAATCCAGGATCGGAGTAGGCGTCGAGCAGCAAGCCGGGCTTGGCGCCCCGCCGCACGCGAACGAGCGGACGGTGGCCGAGCAGGCGGATATGATCCTCGTTCCATTCCTCCCAGACGATCGAGAGTGGTGCGAAGTAGCGCGTCCCGCCACTCTCAATGATGGCAAGCAAAGCATTCATTGTCCCGCATTCCCATTCTTGATGCTCTAGTATGTGCACCGGCCCGTGGTGCCGCATGATCCAGCGTTGTTGCGCGAGGTAATGTGGCCACAGTTCCCCGAGCATGCGGTCGCGCGCCTGCTCTGCCAGGTGCTGCTGTACCAGGTCTGCATTAGTCAGGGTTTCTGGGAACAGTGTCCGCCATCCAGCGAAGAGCACAAGCACCGGCAGATCAAGGACCGAAGGATATTCCTCGTGCCACGGTGGCACGAGTGCCTCGCGGCTCAGTTCGAACCAATAGAATCCGTGTCCGGGCAGTGTCAGCAGGTAGGGCATCTCTCCGATCGGTGGAAATGGGGTGCGCCCGAGCAGTTCGACCGGTACCAACCCCTTGTGGTCCGTCAGATCGAGCTCCACGGGCTGAGCAGCGCGCGACAGATTCGTCACACATAGAATCGTTTCTTCGCCGTACTGGCGGATGAAGGCAAGGACCTTGCGGTTCCCAGGCGTCAGGAGTGCAAGTTTCCCGCGGCCGAAGGCGCGGTGCGCCTTGCGCACCGCGAGCAGCCGCTTCATCCAGTTGAGCAGTGAGAACGGATCCCCCGACTGTGCCTCGACATTGACGGCCTGATAGCCGTATACCGCGTCCATCACGGGCGGCAGGTAAAGGCGTGCGGGGTCGGCTTGCGAAAATCCGGCGTTCCGGTCGGGACTCCACTGCATGGGTGTGCGCACGCCATTGCGGTCGCCGACATAGATATTGTCGCCCATGCCGATATCATCGCCGTAATAGATGATAGGGCTTCCAGGTAGCGACAGCAGGAGATTGTTCAGAAGCCGGATACGGTCGATGTCGTTGTCCACGAGTGAGGCGAGCCGGCGGCGGATCCCGAGATTGAGGCGCATGCGCGGGTCGCGCGCATACACTTGATAGAGATAGTCCCGCTCGCGGTCCGTCACCATCTCTAGGGTAAGCTCGTCGTGGTTGCGCAGAAATACTGCCCACTGGCAGTTGTCCGGAATGTCGGGCGTCTGGGCCATGATCTCGGAGATCGGATGCCGGTCTTCCTGGGCGACCGCCATGAAGATCCGGGGCATCAGCGGAAAATGGAATGCCATGTGGCACTCGTCGCCATCTCCAAAATACGGACGGACATCCTCGGGCCACTGGTTCGCCTCCGCAAGTAGCATCCGGTTCCCGTAGCGGCGATCCAGTTCACGGCGTATTTTCCGCAGTACCTCGTGGCTTTCAGGAAGATTCTCGTTGCTTGTCCCTTCGCGTTCGCACAGATACGGGATGGCGTCAAGTCTCAAGCCGTCGATACCCATGTCGAGCCAGAACCGCATGACGCGTAACACCGCATCAAGGACCCTGGGGTTGTCGTAATTAAGGTCTGGTTGGTGCGAGAAGAATCGGTGCCAGTAGTACTGCTGTGCCACATTGTCCCACATCCAGTTCGACGTTTCCGTGTCGCGAAAGATGATCCGGGTGCCCTCGTACTTTTTGCAGGTGTCACTCCATACATAGAACGCGCGCTTGGCAGAGCCCTTCGGTGCGTTACGCGCCGCTTGGAACCACGGATGCTGGTCCGAGGTGTGATTGATCACGAGTTCGGTGATGATCCGCAGGCCGCGCGCGTGCGCCTCGCGAATGAACCGTCGCACATCGCGCACCGTTCCATAGTCCGGGTGCACGCAGAAATAGTCGGAGATGTCATAGCCATCGTCCCTTAGCGGCGAGGGGTAAAACGGCAGCAGCCACAGGGTATTTACGCCGAGATCCTGGATGTACCCGAGCTTTTCTATGAGCCCTTGGAAATCACCGACGCCATCGTTGTTGCCATCGTAGAATGAGCGCACGTGGAGCTGGTAGATCACGGCGTCTTTGTACCAGAGGGGATCGTTTTCGACGACTACCCTATACTCGCGCGGCATACCTTCATTGGACGTCATGGCAGAGGATCGCGTTGCAGCTCGAAGACATGGGCTGGCGCGCGTGCGGGATCGAGCTCAACATAGTTACGCCCGGGATGCCACACGTAACGTGTACCGGAGAGCACGTCGAGCATCCCGTAGTTCTCGCGGCCGGAGAGATTGATCTCGTCAGGTACGAGGTCGACCCACCCGGACTGGACATGGTGCGGATCTAGGTTTACCACCACCACGACGACATTCATCTCGTGGCGTTTGCTGTAGCAAATCAGTGCCTCGTTGTCGACCGTATGAAAACGCAGGGTAAGATCGTTTTGCAGCGCTGGATTCCCGTGCCGTGCCGAGTTGAGCGCCGCGAGTAATCCTCGCAGGCTTTCCGGCGCATCCAGGTTCCAGGAGCGCAGCTGATACTTTTCCGAGTTCAGGTACTCTTCAGAACCCGGGGCCATTGGCTTGTTTTCACAAAGCTCGAAAGCGGGTCCGTAAATGCCATAGTTGGCCGATAGTGTGGCTGCCAGCACGGCCCGGAGCGCAAATGCGGGCGCTGCAGCATGCTGCAGCGCGCTAGGGAGAATGTCCGGCGTGTTAGGCCACACATTTGGCCAGAAATATTCACGCAATGGTGTTGCCGCAAGCTCCGTAAAGTATTCCGTAAGCTCCTTCTTCGAGTTGCGCCAAGTGAAGTAGGTATAGGACTGCGTGAAACCCACCTTTGCAAGGTGTTCCATCACGCGGGGGCGCGTGAATGCCTCGGAGAGGAAGATGACGTCGGGGTGTGCTGTTTTTATGTGACCGATAACCCATTCCCAGAATGCAAATGGTTTGGTATGGGGGTTATCGACACGGAAGATGCGGACGCCTTCATCCGTCCAATGCAGGAAAACAGCGAGCAACTCCTGCCACAGGGTAGGGGCGTCTGTCGATTCGAAATCAAACGGGTAGATATCCTCGTATCGCTTCGGCGGATTTTCTGCGTACTGGATCGCTCTGTCCGCGCGGCGCCTGAACCATGCGGGATGCTCATGGACATAGGGGTGCTCTGGTGAACATTGAAACGCGATATCGAGTGCAATTTCGAGTCCTAGACCCTGAGCGGCGTCGCGAAATGTGCGAAAATCCTCAAGAGTACCGAGCGCAGGATGTACTGCCTTGTGCCCGCCCATGTCGGACCCAATGGCCCATGGACTGCCTACGTCATCCGGGGATGCATGCGGAGTATTGTTCGGACCCTTGCGATGCGCTTTCCCGATCGGATGGATCGGTGGCAGGTACACGACATCAAAGCCGAGGTCCGCGACGTAACGCAGCCGGTCCAGGCAGTTGAGGAGACGGGCGTGTCGTCCATTGCCCGCGCATGAGCGGGGGAAGAATTCATACCACGATCCGAAGCGGGCGCGCAGGCGTTCGACCTGCAGCGGAAGTGCAGGCTCAAGACGTTTCCACAGGTGCCGGTCTCCGTAGCGCTCCATCAGGTGCAGGCATTCCTCGCCGAGCGCGATCTCCACGGCGTCGGCATACGGTGGACGTGTGCATTCGAGCATTTGTCCGATCTGATTCAGACGCTGCGCATCTCCGGAGTCGGCACGCCCAGCGGACGCACGTACCATCGCCGCCCCTTCCTTCAGCGCGTTCTCGAGATCCTCATTGGCATCACGCCGTTTCTGAAGGTCGCGCCGCCATGTCCCGAAATGGTCGATCCCTGCCACGATCGTGTAATAGTGCCGTCCCAGGCGCATTACCGAGAAGACAGCACGCCAGCGATCGTTTCCGAGCAGTGTCATGCGCTCTTCCTGCCAATGCAGCTCGGTTTCATGCCGATGCAGTAGTCGGCACGAAACCTCATCATGGCCATCTGCGAATACGTCCGCTTCAACCACAATGATCTCACCTTCGGCGCGTCGGACCGCGAAGCGGCCCCCGTCGACGGCGGGCTGCACGTTCCCGATTACCGTTCGGCGCCGGTCCCCCTGTTCGAGGGTGCGCGGATCATCAGCTGCCTGCATGCCAGATGGCCTCCGGCTGCAGTAAGACGATGGCAAGAGGTGGCAGGGAAAGCGCGAGCGAGTTGGCGTGCCCATGCATCGGCAGCGACTCGCTCGCGAGCGCGCCTGCATTGCCGACACCGCTTCCCCCGAACTGCACATGGTCGCTGTTCATATGTTCCCGCCAGACGCCGCCTGTCGGGACACCAATGCGATAGCTGTGCCGCGGCACTGGTGTGAAATTCGCCACAGCCAGCACCATGCCACCGGAACGGTCTTTGCGCAGGAAGACCAGTACGCTCTGGTCGTGGTCGCTCTGGTCAATCCACGCGAAGCCCTCCGGGCTGAAGTCATCTTCGTACAGCGCAGGAGTTTTCCGGTAGAAGTGGCAGAGTGCGCGAACCCAGCGTCGCATGTTCTCGTGCGCGGGCTGTGCGAGCAGGTGCCAGTCGAGACTCTGATCGTGATTCCATTCCTGCCATTGCGCGAATTCTCCACCCATAAACATGAGTTTTTTTCCAGGGTGCGCGTACATATAGCCGAAGAGCAGTCGCAGGTTTGCCATGCGCTGCCACTCGTCGCCCGGCATGCGTCCGATGAGTGAGCCTTTGCCGTACACGACTTCGTCGTGTGATAGGGGAAGCATGTAGTTCTCGTGGTACGCGTAGACCATGCTGAACGTGAGGTCGTTCTGGTGGTACCTGCGATACAGCGGATCTCGGGCGAAGTAGGTCAGTGTGTCGTGCATCCAGCCCATGTTCCATTTCATCCCGAATCCAAGACCGCCAACGTCAGTCGGCCGGGACACCATGGGCCACGCCGTTGATTCCTCGGCAATCGTCTGCACATCTGGATGTTCGCGGTAGACCTGTTCATTCAGGACCCTCAGGAAATGCACCGCGTCCAGATTCTCCCTACCCCCATACTGGTTGGGCACCCACTCGCCGGGCGCCCGTGCGTAGTCTAGGTACAGCATTGACGCTACCCCATCGACCCTGAGCGCATCGATGTGATATCGCGTGAGCCAAAAAAGTGCGCTGCTAGTCAGGAACTCGCGCACCTCGGTGCGGCCGTAGTTGAACACGCCGCTCTGCCATTCCGGATGAAATCCCTGGCGTGGGTCCGCATGTTCGTAAATACAGGTGCCGTCGAAGACGGCGAGGCCGTGCGCATCGTTTGGAAAATGCGCTGGCACCCAGTCCAGGATGACACCGATGCCTGCCTGATGCAGGCTGTCTATCAGGTACATGAGGTCCTCAGGGCTTCCAAAGCGAGCACTTGGTGCAAAGTAGCCGGTTGTCTGATACCCCCAGGATCCATAAAACGGATGTTCGGTGAGCGGCATGAACTCGACGTGCGTAAATCCCATATCGCGCACGTAATCAGTAAGCGGTGCCGCGAGTTCCCGATATCCAAGGAGGCGGTTGCCGTCTCCACGGCGCCAGGATCCAAGATGCACCTCGTAGACGGACCACGGTGACGCGAGCCCGTTTGCGGCCCCACGCGCGTGCATCCATTCGGCGTCGTTCCAGATATGAAGGAATGTGTGGGTGACCGACGCCGTGCGTGGAGGGGCCTCATGCAGGAAGCCGCAGGGGTCGGCCTTTTCGACCGACCCACCTTGGCGCGTACGCATGTGGTACTTGTACAGTGCGCCAGCGGCAATCCCGGGAATGAACCCGGTCCATATCCCAGTGCTGCGAACTGGCTGAAGGATATGGGCGCCTGGCCGCCAACCGTTGAAATCCCCGATGACGGATACCGTCTCTGCATTGGGGGCCCAGACGGCGAAACAGGTACCGTCAGAGGTTATATGCGCACCGAGTTTATCGTAGAGATGGAAATGGCGGCCTTCTTGGAAGAGATGCTGATCATAGTCACCGAATCGGCTGTCCGGGGCCATGTCGCTGGACGATGCTGGTTGCATGGTTTCGCTTCGGCATTCCCGGGAAGATGTGATCGTATGGCCTGAGACGGCGCTGCGGTTCACTCGCGGTTTACTCTATGTGTGAGGCGCATTCCCTTGTATCCGACCATTGGCGGTTTCGTCAGAAGTGCCGCCGCCGTTGCTACATGACGGCGACATGGGAACAACGGCAGCCGCAGGGACAAGGACATCCCTGCAGCGATGACAGAAGCATCCATCCTCCTCTGTAGACGTCAGAAATGGAGGTTCGCGCCCACGGTGAAATTGTTGTTCTTGAGTGTCCCGCCGTCAAGGTTAGCGCGGTCATAGGTCCACTGACCGTCGACCCCGATGTTATCGTAGACCATATACTCGACGCCCAGGCCGCCATGGAACCCAGATCCCTTGCCAGTGAGTGCTCCTGTGCCATGGACCTGAGCGTAACCCACTTTCGCATAGGGCATGAGTGGCCCGTTGTCGAGGCCAAGTGTGAGATCAATGCCGTAGACGCGGGAACCAAAATTGACATCAGGCGCGTGGGTTTTGTCCGGATTGAAGTCCACGAACCCGTCGATGCCCACGACCGGGCCATTCAAGTTGGCAAGATAACCGGCATCAAGACCGCTTGTATAGGTGGAATTCCCCGAGACACCGCTGAAGGTCGCATCGTTGACCCCTACATTGGCGCCAATGTAGGGACCAGACCAGCGTGACTCGCCAGCTCCGGAGTTGTTCCAGTCTTGAGCAAAGACAGGGGAGGCCAACATGAGCATGCCTCCGGTGATGATTATCGAAAAGGCAGTTTTCTTGTTTACCATAGTAGGCAAGCTCCTTCTCTATAACGAGGTTGTGGATCCCTTGATTGTGGAATAAATGCGTCTCGTCCGGAACATACGAAATTGCCGGCTTCTGGCGCTTCTATTTGGAAGCAGTTATGTTGTTGCAAGTTCCCATAGTGGATAATAAAGAAACGTGAGATGCCATTGAGTCCGCTTGGCGAGCCACCGGATGGATTAACCGCTGGCCGGGTGTCTGGGCTCGAAATCCTTGGTCACGCGGTTGCCAATATCACACCGTCGGCAATGGCTGCTGTTACCATCTCGCTGGTAGCAGCCAATGCCGGCTCATTTACCTGGCTGGTCTATCTCGTGGTCGGTGCCGTCATGTGGCTCGTCGCGACGCAAGTGGCGCTGCTTGCCGCAGACACACCCGCCGCTGGCTCGCTGTTCGTATATTTTGCGCGCGCGATCCACCCGCTTGCAGGCGTCATCGCGGGGTGGTCCATGGTCGGTGGCTACCTGGGCGCACTTCTCGCCGCGCCCGTACTCGCCGGCCTGTTCACAGCCAAGGCAGCTGCGCTCATGCACATCGTGGTTCCAGCGGGGCCGCTTTCTGTGGCGTTCGCGATAATGTCATGGTGGCTTGCTGTGCGCAATGTCGAAATCGCCGCGCGTTCGAGCCTGATTATTGAACTCGTGTCGCTTGCCGCGATGACAGCTATCGGCGTGGTCACGCTGTTCCACCATGGATTCGTCGATCCGGTGCAATTTGATCCCCGGAATTTTCACTGGCGCGGCGTGCTGCGCGCCGGGACTCTCACAGTGCTCGCCTTCGGCGGTTTTGAGACCGCCGGAAATCTGGCGCGTGAGGGTCGCGGTCCAGCCGGCTCGGCGCCTAAAGCCATGACCGCAAGCGTGCTGCTCGTCGGCGGGTTCTTTGTGTTCATGGCCTATGCGGTGGTCGCCGGGTTCAGTAACCACACACGACGTCTTGGCGGTACGATCGCCCCGCTCAACTGGCTCGCCGTGCATGAGAATACCCCGGTACTCGGGCTGTTTGCCGATATCGGCATGGCGACCGCTGCGTTCAGCGCCGCGATCGCGACCTTTAACAGTATCGCGCGCATTATGTACTCGATGGCGCGGCACCGGATTCTGCCCGTGCAGCTCGCCGCGCTGCATCCTGAGCATCATACGCCTGTTGTCGCGCTGGGGGTCCTCGGGGTACTGGCGACAGGATTTGCAGCGGTGATGGCAGTAGTGCACCTACCAGTGCTCGAGGTTATCAATCTGTTTGGCATCTTCACGTCGCTCGGGTTTCTGGTCATCTATCTGCTCGCGTTGATTGCGGCGCCTGTCCACGTGCGCAGATGGGGAAGGCGTATACCAGCGCTCTCGTGGGCTGCACTCGCAATTGGGGTTCCGGTGTTGCTGCGTGTCCTCGCGACCAACCTCTATCCGCCCCCACCCTTTCCGCGGGACTGGGTTACCTTGGCCTTTTTCGGGTATCTGTTCCTCGGCGCGGCAGTGTTCCTATGGAGATCGCGAAGCGATCCTGGGTGTGTTTCGGCGCTCGCGGAAGGCATAAGTGGCGATTAGGATGATCAATCAGCGGCGCTGGGGGCCACACCGTGTTCGTTTGTTGCTTGTGTGCGGTAGCCGGTTTCGGGTTTCCCCGGTTGTCTGACAGGTGGAGGATGGCGGTTCACGGCAAGCCGATTCCTGGTTACACCGGTTCCGCCATCCCCTGATACGCATTGCAAAGATCAGATTACTGGATATAATTACAGCTGTATAAAAAATCAGTATTCCAGTATGAGTATCACGCAACGGCAGGCACAGGTGTTGGCGTTCATTCGTGAGTCTCTAGAGGCCCAGGGTTATCCACCGACTCGGGCTGAAATCGCTCGTCATCTGGGTTTTCGATCGCCGAACGCTGCTGAAAGCCATCTCCGGGCTTTGGTGAAAAAGCGGGTCATTGAGCTCTTGCCGGGTGCGGCGCGGGGGATTCGTGTCCGCGGCTCAGGATTACCGGTCATAGGCCGGGTCGCTGCCGGCCGTCCCATTCTTGCCGAATCCCATATCGAACGTAGGCTGCAGGTCGAGGAAGGTCTTTTCCGGCCAAAGGCGGACTATCTGCTGCGTGTACAGGGGTCAAGCATGCGGGACGCAGGCATCCTCGACCGTGATCTGCTGGCTGTGCATCACGTACCACTTGCCCGTCACGGGCAGATCGTGGTGGCGCGTCTGGACGATGAGGTGACGGTGAAGCGTTTGTACCGGCGCCAGGATCGTGTCGAGTTGCGACCCGAGAATCCTGAATTCGACCCGATCAAGGTGGATCCGCGTCGCCAGACGCTGGTTATCGAAGGGATCGTTGTCGGCATCATCCGTTCGCTATCCCTATGAGCATTCCTGTGCATCCCGCCTTATGGCGAGGCGGCTGTCCGGCAATGCCGGAACGCAGTCTGCCTACAGGGTTTGCGGCGCTGGACGCCTGTCTTGGCGGTGGTTGGCCCTTGGGTTCACTCACTGAAATCCTGTATCGCCATGAAGGAATCGGCGAGATCAGTCTATTGCTGCCCAGCCTTGCCGCGATCAGCCGAGAGAATCGCTGGATCATATGGATCGCACCTCCTTATCTCCCTTATCCTCCGGCGCTCGCGCGCAGCCGAATGCAGCTATCACGTCTCCTTTGGATCGAAGGGGGGCGGGACGACGAGACCTGGTGGGCTCTGGAGCAGTCGTTGCAGTCACGTGATTGCGGGGCGGTACTCTTCTGGCAGGGGGTTCGAACCCATGGCCAATGGCGGCGCCTGCAGCATGCCGTGGTCCGTGGCGGCAGTTTTGCCGTATGGTTGCATCCGGCAGATCTGCCCGGGGCTTTCGTGCCGGCACTACGGCTGGGTCTCGAGCCTGCCGCGCAGGAATCGCTGTTGGTGCACGTGTTGAAGCGGCGCGGAGGCTGGGCTTCCGGCCCCGTTGTCATCACCCCTTGAGTGTGGTGCATGCACCCCCTGATTGCCCATGTACTGGTTGTGCCTTTATTTTCATGCAGTGCCGTTGGAGACCTGTTTTCCGGGGAGCGCACGTGTTCCTTGTGCGGTGGCGGAGGGAGGATATGTAGCGGCCGTCAATGACATTGCCGCAAAGGCAGGAATCCGTGCTGGTGGTACGCTCGAATCCGCCTTGGCCGTTTCCCCTGCCTTGCAGATACGTCCACGTGATCGGTCGCGGGAGGTGGCCTGGCTACACGAGCGCGCAGCCCGCGCGTTTTCATTTACTTCGATGGTCAGTATATCGGGTACGTCCCTGCTGCTCGAGATCGGCGGCAGCGAGCGTCTTTTTGGCGGCCGTCGGTGTCTGGTGGAGCAGATATCCCAAGCACTTGCATCGGACACCGCCTGCCGGCATGCCGGTGCCCCGACGGCGCTCGGCGCATTGTGTCTTGCACGTGGAGGATTTACGGGCTGCACAACATCCGATTTCCGGCAGCGCTTCGCTGCGCTTGCGATTACCGCCCTGCCGCTACCCCGGGCAACCTTGCAGCGGCTCGGGGATCTCGGGATGAGGCAGGTGGGTGATTGCCTGCGGTTGCCGCGCGAAGGGTTGCGCCGAAGGTTTCCGGAACTGCCCGATCTGTTTGACCGGGCGCATGGGACGAGACTGGATCCACTGCCCTTATACGCACCGGTGCCAAGGTTCGAGGAGCGGATCGACCTGCCGTCCGCAGTCTGGACATGGACCGGATTGCAGCCGGCTGTGGACCATCTGCTGTGTCGGCTTGAGACGGCGCTGCGGCGCTGTGCCCATGCGGTGGATTGCCTGGAACTTGAATTGTCGCACCGGCATGCAGCCCCGACCTCCTTGAAGCTGCAGTTCGCACGGCCACATACGGGTGCGCGGATGTTGTCCCTGTTGTGTCAGGAACGGCTTCAGGCCGAACAGTTGCCGGAGGCGGTGGAGTCGGTCGTGCTTCGGACCACGGTGTTGCGTCCCATGGAAGGATCGAACGGTCAGCTGTTCCCCGGGGGGCCCGGCCAGGAAGGTGTCGAGGGGGATCTGCTCGATCATCTGCAAGCTCGCCTCAGGGACCGCATTCACGGGCTTGCCAGAACAGATGATCATCGTCCGGAACGTGCTTTCAGGAATCTCACGCCCGGGATGAAGTCCCTCTCAGAAATGCCCATTAGCGTAAGACCGCTTTGGTTCCTGCATCCGGCTCAGCGCCTATCTTTGCGTCATAAACAGCCTAGCTATCAGGGGAGACCACTGTATCTTGGGGCAGGGCCTGAGCGTATTGAATCCGGGTGGTGGGATGGAGGCGATATTGCTCGGGACTACTTCATTGCGCACGACCGGTCCGGTGCAAGGTTTTGGATCTTTAACGATCTTCGTAATGGACAATGGTTTCTGCAGGGGATATTCGCATGACGGGTCGGGGATATGCGGAGCTGCATTGCATCAGCAGTTTCACCTTTCTGCGGGGTGCCTCCCATCCCGAGGAACTGGTCGCGGAAGCTTCACGCCTCGGTTATGCGGCGCTTGCCATTACCGATGAATGTTCACTTTGCGGGATTGTTCGTGCCCATCAAGCTGCCAGGACCCATGCCCTCAAACTGATCATAGGCAGCGAGTTCCGTCTCGAGGGCGGACTGCGGTTTGTGCTGCTGGCACAAAATCGTGAAGGCTACGGCCAGCTGTGCGCACTTATCACCCAGGGACGACGGGCAGCCGCTAAAGGTGATTACCGGCTCTGCCGGGAGGATCTTAAGAATCTCTCAGGGTGCCTCGCCCTCTGGCTCCCGGCCGATGTCCCGGATGTGGAAGAGCTGCGGTTTATGAAACGGCAGTTCGGCGACGCCCTCTGGGTCTTGGTGGAGCGGCTGCTTAATGGGGGTGACGAACGCCGTCTTTCCCTGCTGCAAAATCTCGGGCATGAATATGATATTCCGCTCGTTGCATCTTCCGATGTCCACATGCACGTGCCTGATCGACGCACGCTGCAGGACACGCTCACGGCGATCCGTCTTGGTATCCCCGTGGGATCCGCTGGGGCATCGCTCCATTCTAATGGCGAACGGCATCTGCGGCCGCTGCTCCGGTTGCAGGCGCTCTATGAAGATGCGTTGCTGGCGCAGACAGTTGTCATCGCCAACCGCTGTCGTTTCTCGCTTGACGAACTGCGTTATGAGTATCCCGGAGAATGGTTGCCGGAGGGCCTTACGGCGCGGGAATATCTATGCTTTCTGACGGAGGAGGGAGCCCGCCGACGCTGGTCGGAAGGTGTTCCGGTGCGCGTCAGCACGCTCATTGCGCACGAGCTCGAGGTTATCGCGGAACTCGGCTACGAGGCCTATTTCCTTACGGTCCATGATATCGTCGCGTTTGCGCGTGCGCGCGGTATTCTGTGTCAGGGGCGTGGTTCCGCCGCCAATTCCGCGGTGTGTTATTGCCTTGGAATCACCGAGGTGGATCCTTCGCGCATCGATGTTCTGTTTGAGCGATTCATATCCAGGGAACGTAACGAACCACCGGACATTGACGTTGATTTTGAGCACGAACGGCGCGAGGAGGTGATCCAGTATCTTTTCGAGAAATACGGACGCGACCGCGCCGCGATGACCGCAAGCGTCATTACCTACAGGACACGCAGCGCGGTGCGGGATGTTGCCAAGGCACTCGGGATCGAAATGGAGCTGATTGTGAGGATGGCGAGATCAGTTTCCTGGTGGGATGAGCCCACGGATCTTTTCCGGCGGTTTAAGCAGGCGGGTATCTCCGTATCTCATCCCGTGGTCGATCGGCTGATCCGGCTTGTGCAGATCCTTGTGGGGTTCCCGCGCCATCTGTCGCAGCACGCGGGAGGGGTGGTGCTGTCGGCGACACCGCTGACACGCATGGTGCCGATCGAGAACGCCGCAATGGCCGGTCGCACCGTGATCCAGTGGGATAAAAACGATCTTGATGCTGTCGGGCTGCTCAAGATTGATTGTCTTGCGCTCGGGATACTGACTGTCATCCGCAAGACTTTTGCCCTTGCCGGCACCATGGAAGGCAGGACCCTGAGTTTCTCGAACGTACTGCCTGAGGAGGCAGACGTCTATGCGATGATCCAGAAGGCGGATACGGTGGGTGTGTTCCAGATCGAGTCACGTGCGCAGATGGCGATGCTTCCGCGCCTCAAGCCCGCCATTTTCTATGACCTCGTGATCCAGATCGCGATTGTCCGCCCAGGTCCCATACAGGGCGAAATGGTGCATCCCTATCTACGACGTCGCGCAGGCCTTGAGCCGGTCCACTACCCGAGCCCAGAGGTGCGGCAGGTGCTTGAGCGTACCCTCGGGGTGCCAATCTTCCAGGAGCAGGTTATCAAACTTGCCGTGGTGGCTGCCGGCTTCTCATCCGGTGAGGCGGATCGGCTGCGCCGCTCCATGGCCGCATGGCACCGCAACGGCATGATGGGACATTTTGAACGGCGTCTGATAGACGGCATGCGCAGGCGTGGTTATCCCGCTGCCTATGCACAGCAGATCTTCCGGCAGATCCGGGGGTTTGGGGAATATGGATTCCCTGAGTCCCATGCCGCAAGTTTTGCCCTGCTTGCCTATGTCTCGGCATGGCTCAAACACCACTATCCGCAGGCATATGTCTGCGCTCTGCTGAACAGCCAGCCCATGGGATTTTATGCCCCGGCGCAACTGATCCAGGATGCGCGCCAGCACGGCGTTCGTTTTCTGCCGGTCGATGTGGTGCGCAGCGAGTGGGATTCAGTCCTGGAGCAGGATGGGCGGGGATGTTTCTGCGTGCGGCTGGGTCTTAGGGAGGTGAAGGGATTGGGCCGGGAAGGGTTTGAGCGCATCCGGCAGCACCGTCTGGGTGGTGCTGGGGTTTCATGGGAGAATCTGCCCGTATCCATGCACGATAGGCGTTGTCTGGCCGAAGCCGGGGCCTTCGAGGGGCTGCTGGGGCATCGCCGCCAGGCGCACTGGTGTCTTCAGAGGCCACTCCCACCTCCGTTATGGCGGATCACCGCGCCGCTCTACGAAGGTATCCCGCTTCTGAAGAGACCACGATTGCCGGAGGAGGTGATCGCGGATTACCGGCAGCTCGGATTTTCCCTGCGTGGCCATCCGATCGGCCCCTGGAGACCACGATTGAGGTGCGCCGGGGTGGTGTCTGCGGCCGGATTGCGCGCATGTGCCAGCGGTGAACACGTGGTGGTGGCGGGTCTTGTGGTTATCCGGCAACGGCCGGCAACGGCATCCGGGGTCGTGTTTGTGACGCTTGAGGATGAGACGGGTCCAGTCAATGTGGTGGTCTGGGGGGGCATTGCCGAACGTGACCGCACGGCGCTGTTGCAGAACCGCCTGATCGTATCTGGAAGGCTGCAGCGCGAAGCGCGGATCGTTCACGTCATTGCGAAGAGGCTCGCGTCATGGGATGCATTGTTCAGGTATTCTGAGGCGCAGGCCTCCTGTCGCCTTCGAGCCGAGTCTCCCTGAACAGGCGATCATACGCACCGATAATATCGCTTCTCGTGATGATGCCCCGCACCTCTCCCGTGGACGAAAGCACCGGTAACCTGCCGATGTGTTCTCGCGCGAGTATCTCCATGGCCACACGCAAGGTGTCTTCCTCATACACCACCTGTGGCTCGCGCCGTATCACCGTGCCAAGCGGTGCCTTGGGATCCGCGATCGCCAAGTCCTTGCGCGTGATTATCCCGCGCAGGCGGCCATTCCCATCGAGCACTGGGAAACCTTGGTGCACCCGGGCCGTTTCCTCGGCCGTCAGCCAGTGTTGTGCCTCGGCCACGCTCATCCCTGATGGAAGCGTTACCACCGGATAGCTGGCCCATTCCTTGACGCTGCTTTGAGACAGGAAATCCGCCTGATAGTCTGTCGGCACCCGTACACCGCGTCGTGTGATCTTCTTTGTCATGATCGTGTCCGGCATCAGCAGTCCCGACACCAGCCATGCCGCCGTGCAACCCGCGAGCAGCGGCAGGAGGCCTGAGATCTGCCATGTGGTCTCAATCATGAACACGATCGACATAAACAGTGCCCGCGATGCACCGGCAAAGAGCGCCCCGGTTGCGACCAGAGCCGCCATCTGGGGATCGATCCCGAGCTTCGGCCACACGTGCGATGCAAGCGTACCAAGCACACTGCCTGTGCCTGCGCCGATCATGAGCAGCGGCGCAAGTGTTCCTCCCGACGTTCCGCTGCCGAGCGCGATGGTCCATGACAGCGCTTTGAGGAGTGCAAGCACAAGCGTCGCCGAGAGCACGAAACGTGCGGACAGGATGTCGCTGATATTGCCGTAGCCGACGCCGAGCGTGCGCGGCGAAAAGTATCCAATTACGCCGACCGCGATTCCTCCGAGTGCTGGCCACCACATCCAGTCAAGCGGCAGTCGCGCAAACAGGTCTTCAGTGACGTAGATCCCGGCCGTGAGCACAACTGCCCCGAGTCCCGTGAGTGCGCCGACCAGAACGTAAGCCATCACTGCATCCGGGGTTGGCCACGGCAGTGGCGGCATGGCGAACATGGGCCTATGACCCACAAGCGCAAGACGGAATACAGCGGCGGTCCCGGAAGCGATTGTCACTGGTAGCAGTGAACGGATACTGAACTCGAAGAGCAGGAGTTCGATCGCGAGCAGGACCGCTGCAAGCGGGCTGCCGAAGACCGCCGCCATCCCTGCAGCCGCACCTGCAGTGAGCAATGTTTTGCGTTCCTGGGCAGTGACATGTACCCATTGACCCACGAGCGATCCAAGCGCGCCACCGGTCGCAATAATTGGTCCTTCCGCGCCGAAAGGGCCACCGGTACCAATCGAGATCGCGGCCGAGAGTGGCTTCAGTAAGGTGATCCGTGCCGGGATGCGGCTCTCGTTCGTGAGAATCTGCTCCATCGCTTCGGGAATCCCGTGACCTCTTATCCCCGGTGATCCATAACGGGCGATGACGCCGACGATCAGTGCCCCGATTACGGGGATCGCGATAGTGGCGGGTCCAAGCAAGACCGTTGAGGGGGCCGACAGTGCGAGTGAGAAACGTCCATAAAAGCAGAGATTAGTGATTCCACCGATGAGCGCAAGTAATGCCTGCGCCACAAGAGTCACGATGATCCCAAGACCCAGTGCCAGTGCGCTAATCCAGAGCAGGCGGCGGTCGACCGGGGGCAACTGCTGGCGCATGTGCAGGCCCGCAAGCGCAGGTTCAAGCGAGGGCGCCACTGGCATGCCTTGTATGCCCGCGATGTGCTCTGGTCCATCACTGTGTGACATGAGAAGTGCCCAGGGTGTTGCGTGGCGATGCGCGAGTATACTATGTGAATGGACAGCGCTGTCACGCTTGCAGCAGCCAAAGCGTGGGCAGTATCATGCCCGTCCGATGCCCAATTTCCTCGATGCGATACCCCGCAAAAAGAGTGTCTGTGGCTGCAGAGGGTTGCGAATGACCGTGCTCCTGCGCCGATGGCGCGTTATTTGTTGATCTGAGTTCCCCTAACCCTTTTTCAATACAGATGTAACCGACCATGGCATCCATGGGATGCCATGGTGGATCTCTTCCATGAAAAATACGCGCCTCGTGTCCGGCACGCTGCTTGCCATGTGCGGTACTCTTCTGTTCTCAACGAAGGCAGTGTTCGTCAAGTTTGCCTACCGCGATGGGGCAGATCCGGTCACGCTTATTGCGCTGCGCATGGTTTTTTCTGCTCCGTTCTACGCGGTTGTTGCCTGGCGGCTTGGCCGGCGTCATCCTGCGCTCGCACTGACAGATCGTGCATGGCTTACGGTGCTCGGCGTGTTCGGGTTCTACCTCGCGGGGTTGCTTGATTTCAAGGCGCTGACAGACATACCAGTCGACCTCGAACGCCTCCTGCTCTACGTGTACCCGACGTTGGTCGTCATCGGCTCGGCACTTATACTGCGACGGCGCGTCAGAGTGCGCGACCAGGTGGCACTGCTCATTACCTACGTAGGCCTCGCTCTGACCCTTATGGCGGGTCGGCACACGGACAGACCCTCTGGGCATTTCTGGACTGGAGTCAGTCTGGTACTTGGCTCTGCAGTAGTCTACGCGGCCAATCTCATTGGCAGCGAGCGATTGATCGGCCGGGTGGGGGCATCACGCGCCACGGCGAACGCGATGCTGGCCGCGTCGCTGGCTGCGGGCACCCTGTTTCTGCTCAACGGGCGAGTGCATGAATTGCCGAAGATTTCCCTGTTCGTCTATGTGGACGCGTTCTCGTTGGCGGTGTTTGCGACCGTGTTGCCGAGTTTTCTGCTTGCTGCCGGAATCGCGCGGATCGGTGCTGCGCGTGCGGCGCTCATCGGGACGTTCGGGCCGGTCGTCACCATTGGTCTCGCATGGTTCCTGCTGGGTGAGCCGATAGGGTGGATCCAGGGAGTCGGGGGCGTTTTTATCGTTGCAGGCGTCGTGCTGACGAGTGTTCCGGGTATCGGTTCTGCCAATACTCCTGAGGCCTGCAAGCCAGTGGATATTGCCGGACCTCTGGAGCGGCCATTACGCACGCGCTAGGCTTATCACATGCCCCTAGGTTGTTGGACCAGTCAGAACTAACGATGGTCACGGAACATCGTATCTTCTTTGCGCTCCGTCCGGAAATCCCATCGGCGCTTTCTTCTGTCTGGGAGGCGGCACATGCTCTCGGATGGCGGACCGTGCCGATCGGGAACGCGCACGTGACTCTGGTTTTTGTGGGCAAGGTCGACGATCATGGACTCAGGTGCGCAGCGGAGCGCGCCGCCCTGGTTGCGGGGGAGCGGTTTACGCTTTGCCTCGACCGTCCCGGATGCTGGTACAGGGCCCGGGTTTTGTGGCTCGCGCCATCGCAACCGCCTGCCGCTTTGGGCGCGCTTGAGGAAGGATTGCGCGATTCGCTCAGCCGCACTGTGTGCGCGTTTCCGGAATCGATTTACTGTCCGCATCTAACGGTATCGCGCCATGCGACCTCACCCCGGGGATTCCGCCCGCAGGCCGTCGTGTGGCAAGTGCGGCGGTTCTTTCTGATGGAGTCGTATCCGGGTCCGGAAGGCGTACGTTACAGGGTGTTGCAGGAGTTCGCGCTAAGTTAGGCACGGCGTGACGGGATTGATATACACAGGAAAGGTTTTTTGGGGAGCATCCATCCGAATGTTGCGGCTTGTCAATGAGTTCATCGCGCTGTTCGTTGTGATCGATCCTATCGGGCTGACGCCGATGTTCGCAGCGCTCACGGCGGGGGGTACCGAGGAATACAAACGCACGATGGC
Organism: Pseudomonadota bacterium; assembly: GCA_021777335.1. Taxonomy (GTDB): domain Bacteria; phylum Pseudomonadota; class Gammaproteobacteria; order Acidiferrobacterales; family Acidiferrobacteraceae; genus JAJYDT01. The sequence goes on from JAJYDT010000008.1 coordinate 57,547, forward strand.
GATCAAGGGTGTCCTGATCGCGGCAGTTATATTGCTGCTATTTGCGCTGCTGGGCGATGCCGTGCTGCATCTCCTCGGCATCGGCCTGTCGGCTTTCCGTGTGGCTGGCGGCATCCTGCTCCTGCTGCTCGCGATCGACATGCTATTTGCGCGTCACTCGGGACTTCGGTCCACCACGTTCCGTGAGACCCGGGAGGCGGAGCAGCGCGATGACATCTCGGTATTTCCTATCGCCATCCCGCTCATCGCCGGTCCCGGTGCGTTCACTACGGTGCTGCTCGCACTGCGCAGCGTCCACGAGCGCCCACTGGAGTCATTTGCGGCGATGGGGGTGCTCCTCCTGGTGCTTGGGATTACGCTCGGCGCTCTGCTTATGTCTGCACACATCATGCGTCTTATCGGCGAAACGGGGGCAAATGTCGTAAGCCGCGTACTTGGTGTGCTGCTGTCCGCGCTTGCGGTGCAATTTATCATGGACGGGCTGCGCCACGGCCTCCTGTCCCGATGATGCGGATCTCAACGACCATGCCCGTTGTGCTACTGCCGTTCCGGATGCGCGTCGCGCGATAGGCTCTCCCGCAGAGAGGATGCCTTATGGAGATCTATGATGTCTCAGATCCTGGCCGCGAGAAGCGCGTCGCCACCATTGCTTATGCGTTGTTCGCAGTCGCAGTGTTCGGGTTGTGGGTGCCAAGTATTGCTGGTGTTGTGCTCAATTACCTCAGGATCGACGGCGCTTCGCCGCTGTACGCAAGCCATCATCGCTGGATGATCCGGACTTTCTGGTGGGGCCTGCTCTGGCTCATGATCGGTCTGCTGCTATGGGTTGTCCTGGTCGGCTACGTGATCCTCGCGGTTTTGCTCGTGTGGTGGATTTATCGCGTGGTCAAGGGCTCGCTCGCCCTCCATGAGAACCGGCCGGTCGCGGCCACGCGTATCTTTCCCTGAGTATGAGATTCACGAGCCCTCCTTCATGACAGATCCTGAGGAAATCGCTACACTGGGCTATCTGCCAAAGGTCGGTCGAGAATAATGTCCCCTGTCGAGTTTGGTGCTGGTCGTTCTCTTCTTTACATCGTGCTGGCAATGGTCACCGCTTTGCATCCCGCGTGGGCGGCTGGCGGTCAGGCGGGCGACCATACAGAAAAACACGCGAGCGAGAGCCGCGGGCCCTTATATCGTGTATTCAGACAGTTGCGGCGTGCCCATTGGGTGATCGAAGGTCACAGTCGGCGCATTATGTACGTCTTCTTTGACCCCAATTGCCCCTACTGTCATATCCTGTATGACGTCTCCCAGCGTTTCGTGCGGTCGGGTCTCGTCGAGATGCGCTGGATCCCTGTCGGGATGCTCGCGCCAAGCAGCGGCGGCAAGGCCGCTGCGATTCTGGGTGCGCGTGATCCCCGCGCTGCGTTAGAGCAGAACGAAGACCATTACCGTCATCCCGGCGGCGGCGGCATCGTCCCGATCCGGGGGTCACGCACCGTCCGGGCGGAACTGGAGACCAACCTCGAATTGTTTCAGCAGACGGGCGCGGGCGGCGTGCCCCTGATCCTATGGGAAGACCAGGCAGGTCATATCCGCATGCAGGACGGCGCGGTCGACGCGGAAACGCTGGTTTCCCTTATCCACCAGATTCGTCCACGCCGTTGACCTGCACTACCAGCACGCGCTAAAGCTCAGATCGGCTCGTAGCCGTCGTTACCCGAAATGCCTTTTAGCGCCGGAATATACGCCGCCTTGATGTCTACGGTCCGGTGATGGCGCAGGTAGTCGGCGACTACCTCCCAGATGGGTCGCCCGGGCGGCGTCTTATGTACACTGGCCCATCCCGCCACCTTGTATTTCGCGTTCGGACGCACGGGTTTTCCGTTTGCGAGCCGCAGATCAGAGATTCGGTGGCCTATGTCGCGGCCCGGGTCCATGGTGTAGGTCAGGCCCCCGGTGCGGACCATATCCCCGCCCTGCTGGTAATAGGGATTCTTATTGAACAAATTGTCCGCGATGTCTTCCATGACATTTTTCATCTGGTGCCCGGTATAGGTGGTGATGGTCGCAGTCGGGTAGGTGATCGCGGTCTGGTTCATGAGGTCTTCCATCCGGATCGATGATCCCGGGAGGAGGCTTGTGCCCCAGCGGAATCCTGGTGAGAATGCAATCGGCGCATCCTGAACCGCCATCATTGCGTCGACGATTACCTGATCGAAGGTGCCATTGAAGTTTCCGCGCCGGTACAGGAGATCGCCGGTCGTGGCGAGGTGTTCGTCGAGCCGTTCGCGATAAGGTGCGCGTACCCGCTTGATATGTTCACTCATCCTCTGATCTGCCGGGATTACTTCGGAAAACACGGGAAGCAGGGAGAACCTGTGGCCCGTGACTCTGCGTCGACTCATCTTGATGTCGAGTACGCCAAGAAACTTGCCATGCGATCCGGAATTGATCACGAAGGTGCGCCCGGCAGGGTTGCGCACGAGGCTCGGAGCGGGAACTGCATCATGAGTATGGCCGCCCAGGATAAAATCGATACCCGTGACGCGCGACGCCATCTTGAGATCGACGTCCATCCCGTTATGCGACAAGACGACAACTACCTGTGCGCCTGACGCGCGCGCCTTGTCAACCATCTTCTGCATGTGTCTCTCGTTGATGCCGAATTGCCAGTCGGGAGTAAAATACCGCGGGTTAGCGATCGGGGTGTATGGGAAGGCCTGACCGATGATCGCGACCGGAATATGATTGAGTTCACGTATCACATACGGTGTGAATACGAGATTACCCCAGGTATTGTCCGTGATGTTCTGGGCGATGAACTCGATATGGTGTTCCTTAAAGTCATTATTGATGATCTGCTCGATGCGCTCCGCACCGTAGGTGAAGTCCCAGTGCCCTGTCATGAGATCGATGCCGAGCAGTTTTTGCGCATCGACCATATCCTGGCCCCGGGTCCACAGGGCGGTGGGCGAGCCCTGCCAGGTATCGCCTCCGTCCAGAAACAGCGTGCCCCGGGGACGCTGGCTGCGGAGGTAGTTGGCGAGCGTCGCGATATGGGCGAAGCCTCCGAGCCTGCCATAGGTGCGCGCCGCCTTGACGAATTCGAGATAGGTGAAAGCATAGGCGTCGCGGGTGTGCGCGGGTATATCGAAGTGCCGGAGAAAGGGTTCGCCCACCAGATGGGGCACCCGGTTTTTCATCGGGCCGACACCGATATTGATATTGGGTTCGCGGAAGTAAACGGGATTCAGTTGGGCATGACAGTCAGTGAGATGGAGCAGCGTGAGATCCCCGTACGCGGGCTGTTCGTAGAGGCGCTCAAAATCGGGTGATCCCGATCGCATTAGCGTGCAGGCTGGAAGCGCGGTAGCAGCCGCGGCCGTTCCTATCAGTTGCAGGAATTGGCGGCGGGAAAGACTCATGGGAAAGACTCCGTAATCAAGTGATATCGATGGGTCCGCAGACGCCGAGAAAAATCGTGACTCGATACATTAAGACGCGCTATCGACCGGTTTTATTCCTTGCACGTTCGGACAAGGTGGCGAAGTGCGCCCGGATACCGGATCGGTGGTCCCTGTGGAGCGCTACCGGGCGTGTGCCAGGCGCCGGATCCTCTTCTGTCGGGGGGATCCGGCGCATTCGATCTCAGGGACGCTGGCTAGGTGCCGATAAGGGGAGCCCGGTATCCATATAGGTCTCGTAAAACTCAAGATCGCGGTACTGAACGCTCTCAGGTTTCAGGGGTTGTGCCCGGACCTTCTTGTTGCACCCGATGTAACGTTTGTCGATCGTGCCTAATGTGCCCCATGCCGAGCGGTAGGCAGGGAAACCGACTCCATGACCGAGCGCCGGCCCTATGATGTTGCCGCGTAGATACTTCCCGGCGTTGTCGACGTGGCAGGTCGCGCATGAGAAATTGAGCTGCCCACGGCGGGCCCAGAAGAAATGGCGCCCCGCCTCATAAGCCTTGACTGCGCCCGGACTCGACATGTCGATACTGATCTTCTTGCCGCGCGCCATATATTTCATGTAAGCGTCAAGATCCGCCATATCGCCCGTCAGCAGGTTCTTGTAAGGTTTTGCGCCGTTCATTACGCGGCAGGTATTGATGTCGAGCACGAGTGTGCGCACCTCCTTCGTGCGCGGATCCCAGTAAGGATAGTGTTGGGCAATATCGTGGCCGCCGTTCTTGAAGCAGCTGGCGTAAGTCTTGCCGTTCTTAAAGGGGGTATTCCACAGACGCTTGCCCTTATCGAGCTCGAAATCGTAAGGTGGAAACTGCATGATCTGCTTCCATTGCGCACGCATATTCTTCGCGATCGGGAGTGCGTAGACGCCGTTGGCGTACTCGTTGAAGGGGACGGTTGGGAAACGTTTTTTGAAATACCCCTGAAATGCCTTGAGATCTGACTGAGGGCTCGCGTTGGCGATAGGCGCCATGATGGCAAGTCCGAGCGCAATGCAAGCGACGACTGTTCTGTTCATTTTAGTGCCTCTCCCGTGATGATATCTGCGGTGGTGGTTTACACCCCCACCTTCGCCTCAGCCCCGCCGTGCTCGCCCTTGTTGTCGTCCCAGAAGACGGAGACCGTGTCTCCGGGCTTGGCCTGGGTCAGC
>JAJYDT010000156.1 GCA_021777335.1 Pseudomonadota bacterium
TCTACGGCTACCCATTCGCAGGCGCTGTGGGTGCTGGTCGGTATGGGTAGCCTGCTCGCGGCCACTACCCATGCGCCAGCGATGTCGGCCATCATGGTGTTCGAGACCACGCGCAGCTACAACGTAGTGCTCGCGGCCATGCCTGCCTGCGTGGTGGCGTCAGTCATCGGCAGCCTGCTGCGCGGCCGTTCGGTATATACCGAGGCGCTCGGGTTGGAGGAAGGTGCACCCAAGCCATCGCTGCTCGATGCGATCACCGGACGCCGCCCGCGTGCGCACCCTGAAAACGGCCCGACGGTAGCCGCCGAAGTGTCGCTCGCTGAGCCAGTGCTGCCGGCCGCTCCAAACTTGGAACGAGTCACCTCTAATCTCGAGACGGCAGAAGAAGCGGCGCAGCGTCGTCGCGCGGCGGGGGAATCCAACGATTCCTGAGATTTGACGGGCTAGGATGCGGCGCCAGATATGCGCCGCATGGGCCGATGCCGAAGGGTTCGCTGGGTGTCGTCTTGCACAGCCCTTGTGACGGGCTGGCTCGCGCTTCCCCGGCTGCCATGACCGTCGGCGGGCGCCCAGGCAGCTTCACGTCGCCGCAGTGCCGATGACCTGCAGCGTGTTTCCGGAGACAAGGCCGGGTCAGACTGGCGTTGCTTTGCTGCGCTTGCTTCGCAGCCACTTGAGCAGGGGGTCCCACTGCTCAAGATCGGTTGCTACGGAAGCCGAACCCATTTCAAAGATTCCCACGCCGCGTTCCGCCGCCGTGACGTAATTCTGGCTGTCCCGCAGGCTCGTGAGGAACGGCAGGTCGAGCCCTCCCAGAAATTCCTCGAGCGCATCGAAGGCGCGGGTGTTCTCCCGTACGCGGTTTGCCACGACCGCAATCTTCGGTGCCAGGCGGGACTGCGCATGGATACCGAGCAACTCGCCGATGAAATCCGTGGCGGCGCGCATATCGAGGGCCGATGGCAGGACGGGGATGATTATGGTTTGTGCCCGGCGCAGCAGCCGCGCCAGAAGGCGGTTGCGCACGCCGGCCGCGACATCCATCACGACGGTGTCGGTCCCCTGCGGTACCCAAAGCATGTCGCGCCAGGCTGCCAGGCCACTAATCGGAGCGTTCTCTCCAGGTCGCGCCGCGAGCCATGCCAGGCTCGAGCTCTGCGGATCGAAATCGGCCAGCACAACTGGCTTCTTGCGGGACGCATAGTAGCTGGCAAGGTTGGTAGCGAGCGTTGTCTTGCCGCTTCCTCCCTTGCTGTTTATCACCATGATCGTGCGCGTCTTGTGTGTGAGAGGCTTGTATTCACCCGACATCAGCTCTATCAAATTCATTCTCAGGCTCCTCCACGGGTTCTAGGTCCTGTCAGGACGACCCGGGTCGGTCGTGATCGAAAGCCGTCGTGGCGGCGATTCGCGCTAAGTGTGTTCATCCGGTGTGCCGGCGTCAACCGGAGCTCACGCTGACGGTCCCGGACGAAGCCCAAGTCTGCGGCATGCCGGCTGAGTCCGCTGCCGCCGTTCTGGCCTGGATCTGCCCCACCGCTGATTCGAACTGGGGCCGAAATATCGGCCCGACCGCATTTCCGACGCTATCCTGTTGCCACTCAGGGACGAAGAATGCCAGGAAAAAGCAGCGGCTTGTGCGTCCGGTTTCGGTCGGTGCGGGCTGCAACGCAGCAGTGGCCTTGACGACGACGGGACCAGCTCCTGAGGCAACGACCCCGAGATGCATTCGCCATGACCCGGTGCGAGAAGAGTCCTGCGCGCGCCTTCGAACCGGGTGTTGCACGGGACGCGAGAATATTCGTTGCCATCCGCCGGCAAAGGCTTGCCCGGGGCTCGCAGCCGGCCCGTCAACGGACACAAGCGAAGACTTCTTGGCTGGCCTTCGACCGGCGCGGCTGGCGGATCTGATTACGGCCGATTTCCCGTCCCGTGAGCGAAAGACCAGAATTCTGCCGTCGAGGGTAATGCGCGCGATCCTCTTACAGACTCGCCACCCGCGCCGTGCGTAAATTAAATCACATTCAGCGGTGCCCGCTGCTCAAGCTGCGGCAATGAAACGCGGTCGTTTGCAAAGCACATCGCCTTATTGCGATGGGGTGTATCCGGCACTCCAAAAGTTGCCGCGTGCCTGAAGCGCCTTGTGATGCCACCTATGCCGATTTGACGGGTCCGATTGGACGGAACCTTCAGATCTGGTCGGCCATCGGCCCAGCCCCATCAAAAGTCGATGTGCGGGACAGCACCGTTGTTCGTTCCGGGCGCGGCGATCGGATTCCATCGGATAGGCCGGAGAAGGCTGACCGAATTGATCGGAAGTAGGTCGCGGGCGGGTTGATTGCAATCCAGCGCGTGATAAGGTGTTTGGGTTATCGCCGGGTGACGCGCTTCGGCAGATACCGTCGCCGGCGAGCGTGGTAAACCTCTCATGGCGATGCGGATCGGGCGAGCCGGTACTCCAGGCAAGTACTTGATTTGTCAAAACTCCTCGGCTTGGAGGGAGGTGAGTTGCTAGGGACTCCCAACATTGGCTCGGATTTTGCAGGGTTAATCATGAACTTATTGCCGCATGGCAACCCCTATGAAGAAAAGGATCAGCGTTCACGATCTCGAGTTGGGGATGTATGTCTCCGACCTGGATCGCCCGTGGCTGGAAACGCCGTTCCTTTTCCAGGGGTTCGAGATCCGTTCGCTGGAAGAAATCGCCCAGCTGAAGCGTTACTGCGAGTTTGTGCACATCCAGGTTTTGGACCATGAAAGTGACCGGCGCGGCCGGGTTGCGATCGGGACCCCAGGAACCCCGAGTGCTGCCGCATCCGGCGAGCAGCAGAAAAAGATCGAGTTCGAGATGTTGCGCAAGGCAGCGGCGCCAGCGCTTTCCGGGCCCTGCTACCAGGACCTGACTACCGTAGAGGAAGAGATTCAGGCTGTGTATGCGCTGCACGAGGAAGCGAAATCGCTCATTCGTAGCGTCATGGACGACGTGCGCCTCGGACGCGCAATCAATGCCGGGGCAGCCAGGAAGGTGGTCGCAAAGCTCTCCGAGAGCGTGATCCGCAACCCCGACGCTCTGGTC
>JAJYDT010000044.1 GCA_021777335.1 Pseudomonadota bacterium
GAGGTGGTGGCGGTGATGGGGATGGCGATATTCCGGCCCTTGGATCGGCCGACCGCGGAGACATAGTTGTTCGCGGAAAGCGCTGTCACCACATCGGTCGGCGTAACGCCGAGCGCCGCCATGCGTACCGGATCAAGCCACACGCGCACGGCGAAGCTGTTGCCACTCGCGCCGCTGCCGGCGGGCACGATCTGCGCCTGGCCGACACCGGGGACACCCTGGATCTTGGGCTGCACCACGCGCATCACATAATCGTTCACCTGCTGCTGGTTCAGCACGTGGCTGTAGAACGCGATATACATGAGCGGCGCGGAGCTCCCGACCGTCTCATTGATTACCGGAGACTGGCTCTCGGTGGGCAGCTGGTTCCGCACCGCGTCGACCTGCGCCATCACGTGGGCGAGCGCCGCGTGCGGGCTGTAGTTCAGCTGCATATTGACGGTGATGGTCGATATCCCCTGTGCGCTCGTCGAGGTCATGTAATCGATCCCGGGCGAGGCCGCGATCGCCTGCTCGAGGCGTGAGGTGATAAACCCCTGGACGGTCGCCGGGCTCGCCCCAGGATAGACCGTCGTGACGGTCACGATGGTGTTGGTCAGGCGCGGGAACTGGCGCACGGACATCGCCAGATAGCCACGGATCCCCAGCAGCAGGATCACGAGGCTTAACGCGGCCGCGAGTACCGGGCGGCGGATGAAAAGATCGGTGAATCTCATCTTGCCGCGTCCGCGGCGGCGGCATGGATCGTGACCGGCATGCCGTTACGCAGTTTGATCTGGCCCGCCACCACCACCGGTTCGCCAGCCTTGAGACCACGCGTCACCTCGGTCAGGCCGTGGCGTGTCGTCCCCACCTCGACCGGCGTCTGGAACGCCAGATCGAGCGCGTGCGCGCCGTGTTTTACCTGCCGGATTACATAAACGTAATCCCCGAACGTGTTGTAGGTCATGGCCGTCGCCGGTACCACAAGCACGGGCACGCTGTGGCCCACGGTGAGCGTGACCGTCCCGAACATCCCGGGCCGCAGCATGAATCCGGGGTTCCTCAAGGTGGCACGCACCTCGATCGTGCGGCTGGCCACCGCCACGGCGGAATCGATGGCGGATACCTTTCCCGCGAACTGCCGGCCGGGATAGGCGTTGACGCGGAAAATGATGCCGGCGCCAATCCTGATACGTGGCAGCGCACTCTGCGGAAGGCTGAAATCAACGTGCAGCGGATCCCAGGCCTCGAGCGGCACCAGTGGCGTCCCGGGCCCCACGTACTGCCCAAGGCTTACCTGGCGGATGCCGAGGTGGCCGGAGAACGGTGCGCGTATAACCACCGCATCGTTGATCTCCAGCAGACGCGTGCCTCGGCGGACGTACTCGCCCGACCTGAACGTAAGCGAAGTCACATTCCCGGCAAGCTGGGACGTGAGATCCACCCCGTTGACCGCGGTCACGCTTCCGACCGAGTGAAGCTCGATGGCCCGGCTCAGCATGCGCGCCGACGACACCGACACGGCGACCGAGAAATGGGCGGCACGCTGCGCCATGATCGCGGCCATCTTCCTATGGAGAAACCATTTCCATCCGAACACTGCGCCGAACACGATCGTGAGTCCGATCAGCGTAACCGCAAACGATTTCTTCATGAGTCTGGCCTCGTTTCATGTCCCTGGATGCGGGCGTGAACCTTGTCCGGAGCCGGTGGCGGCATCCGCGCGGCGCCATGCGGCCACCAGCCGCCGCCCAGCGCCACAAACAGCGCGACGGTGTCACGATAGCGCTGGGCGCGCGCCTGGACGTATGCCAAGCGCGTGTTGGCATCCTGGATCTCGGTCGTGAGCACGGTGAGATACTGCACGGCACCATCCCGGTACTGAATCTCCGAGAGACGCAGGGCGCCGTCTGCGGCCACCAGCGCATGGCGCTGGAACGCGAGTGTCTGCGCGTCATACTGGAGCGCACGCAACGCGTCCGCCACCTGCTGGAATGCTGCGAGCACCACAGTCTGGTAACTCGCAATCCCGCCCTCGTAGGCTGCCACCGCAGCGCGCTTCTGCGCCTCAAGCGTTCCTCCGTTGAAGATCGGTGCCACAAGGCCGGCGGCGAGGTCATAGACGCGGGTGGCGGGCAGAAAGAGGTCCCCGATCTGGTTGCTCTGGGTACCGAAATCTGCGGTGAGCGTGAGCAGAGGATACATGCGTGCCACCGCCTCGCCGATGTTGGCGTTGGCAAACCGCAGGTTGGCCTCGGACGCGCGGATGTCCGGCCGCTGGCGCACGAGCGCCGAGGGCAATGTGACAGGCAGGCGCTTTGGCAGGACAAGGTCGTCCAATGCAACGTGGACCGGCGGGGCCGTGGCCGGATAATCGCCCATAAGCGCAGCCAGTGCGTGACGGCTTGCCGCGAGCTGCTGCCGCAGGGTCGCCCGCGCCGCCTCGCTTGAGGCAAGCTGCTCGCGCTGGGTGAGCACGGCGGTGTAGGTGACGGCACCGCTGTGGTATTGGCGCCCCACCAGCGTCAGTAGCGCACGATCCTTGCGGATCACGGATTCCGTCGTCTTGATCTCCGAGCGGAGCGCGGCCTCCTGGATCAGGGTATCCGCAACGTTCCCTTCAAGCGTCAGGTAGGCGGCGTCGCGCAGATAACGCTGCTGGTCGACCTGTGCCTGCTGTGCACGCGCAACCAGCCGGTTCAGGCCGAACAGATCAGGGCTATAGGCAACGGTGACGTTGCCGCTGTAGAGCGTGAATGTATTTCCGGGAAACGCGCCGCCAGCCCCGGCCGAGGTGGTCTGCTCGCGCGCCACGCCCCCGTTTGCGGTCACCTGCGGATAGAAGACACCCATGGCCGCAGCGGCATCCGCCTGCGCCTGCGCGAGTGCCGCCTGCGCCTGCGCGAGCCCTGGGTTGCGCGCAAGCGCGCGACGCACCGCGCGATCAAGTGCGGCCGAATGAAACAGGCGCCACCACATCCGGCCAAGCCGCGCGCCGTACGCAAACACCTGGCGTCCACCGGCGGGTCCTCGGGCTGCCACCGTATGCGCCGGGGCCGTACTGGCGGTGTAGCGTCCGGCCGAAGGCGCCATGGGTGCATGATACACAGGTCCCGGGGTACAGCCCGCGGCGGCTGCGAGCACGCAGATCGGGAGCCACCGGCACCCTAATGCCCTCAGGCGTTGCCTGGTCTTGCTCATTCTGGCCCCGCTTTGGCGGCGGGTTCCAGGGTACGTGCGAACAGTTCCTGTAGCACGTCGAGCCCGCGGCAAAGCGTCTGGAGATCCTGCTCCGAACAGGTCGCCATCAGGCCGGCGATGTGTTCACGCGCGACCGCGCGCGCAAGCGCCACACCCTCGGCTCCGCGACCCGTCAACGACAGTGACAGCCGCCGGCGCTCACGCGGCGCCGCCGCGCGCGCAACCAGACCCTGGCGTACCAGCCGGTCGACGATCACCGAGGTAGTGGCCGTACTGACACCGATCTGATTTGCAAGCGCCCCAAGCGAGGTCTCAGGGTTGCGATCAATGAAGCAGAGGCACCGGAACTGCGGCAGAGACAGTGCCCCGGCCGCACCGCAACTGATCTCCGAGCGCACACGGTCCATCACCTGCGGCAGAATCTCAAGCAGGCTCGCGGCACAGCTCTGTGCAAGATCCAACCGGGTTTCGGACGAAGGTGCCACGTTCCCCATGGGTTTGTTCGTGTAACGAATTGTTCGTAGCACTAACATTAAAGGCAACACCACTTTCGTGTCAATGGCAACGCGGGTCGGCTAGGGCGCGTCCCCGGCAAGCCAGTCGCGGGGCACGAGAAAACGCTCGTAGAGTTCGGCTTCGGGGGAACCGGGCTCGGGACGATAGTGGTAGCTCCAGCGCACGAGTGGCGGCAGGGACATCAGGATCGACTCCACACGCCCACCGGACTGCAACCCGAACAGCGTCCCGCGATCGTAGACCAGATTGAACTCGACGTAGCGGCCGCGCCGGTACAACTGGAACTCGCGCTCGCGCGTACCAAACGGGCGGGCGCGTCGCCGGCGCACGATCGGCATATAACCCTCGAGGAAACTGTCGCCGACACTCCGCACGAACTCAAAGGAGCGCTCAAAACCCTCTGCGTACAGGTCATCGAAGAACAGGCCACCGATGCCGCGCGGTTCGTTGCGGTGTTTCAGAAAAAAGTAATCGTCACACCACTTCTTGAAACGCGGGTAGCAGTCAGGGCCGAGGGGATTGCACGCGGCGCGCGCAGTCTTGTGCCAATGAACGACATCTTCCTCGAATCCGTAAAAGGGCGTGAGATCGAACCCGCCACCAAACCACCAGCAGGTTCCGGACGCGCCGCCCGCCTCAAAGTAGCGAAGATTGCAGTGAACCGTCGGGATATAGGGGTTCTTCGGGTGCAGCACGAGCGACAGCCCCTGGGCGCGGAACGGCATACCGGCGAGCTGTGGACGTCCGGCGCTCGCCGAGACCGGAAGCGTGCCCCCCGACACGGAGGAGTAGTTGACACCGGCCTGTTCGAACACCGCACCGTCCTGCAGCACGCGGGTCCGGCCGCCGCCACCCTCGGGCCGGTGCCAAAGGTCTTCGCGGAACCGGGCGGCGCCGTCCTCGGTCTCGAGCGCCGCACAGATACGATCCTGCAATGCCTCGATATATGCGGTCACCTGCGCAAATTCCCCTAAAGAGTCAGCCATGACGCACGACACGCCCGGTCAGGGCGTCAATGACGGTACTCGGGACGCGGCGTCCGCCGATGCGCCCGCGCACGACCCCCTGGAGCGCGCCTCCGAAACGGCGGTATGCCTCGCGCGCGCTTCGCGCCGGACGTTCGCCGGCGTGGTTCGCGCTGGTCGAGACGATGGCGTCGCGTACCATACGGCTGAGCGCGGCCGCCTTGGGATGTGCCGGTACCCGCAGCGCGATGCGCTCATGGGACCCGCGCAGACCGCGGTGCGCGTGACGCGTCGGGGTCACGAGCCAGGTGACCGGTCCGGGCCACGACTGCGCGGCACGCGGTGGCACCTCGCCATAGCGCGCGACTGTTTCCAGCCGGTCACCGATGAGGATGAGACCTTTGCGCCGGGGACGACGCTTGATCCGCAGCAGACGGCGCACGGCACCACGCGCACCGGGATGGCAGCCGAGACCAAAGCAGGACTCCGTCGGATAGGCAATCACGCCGCCGCCACGCACCACGTGCGCTGCGTGGCGGAGGTCGCGCACCGACACCGCCTTCATAGGCCCCGCAACGCCTGATCCTTGGCGAGCACCGCGGCCGTCTGCGCGCGGCGTTCGGCACGCACACGCTCGGCGAGCGCCGGGTCGGCGAGCGCCAGCATCTGCGCGGCGAGATGCCCCGCGTTGGCCGCACCGTGCGGGCCGATCGCGACACACGAGACCGGGACCCCCGCCGGCATCTGAACGGTGGAGAACAACGCGTCGATGCCCCCGAGTGCGCCACCTTCGAGTGGCACACCGATGACCGGGTGCGTCGTCAGTGCTGCGACTGCGCCGGCGAGATGCGCCGAAAGCCCGGCGGCGCAGATGAATACCTGGCAGCCCCGTACCTCGGCATCACGCACGTAGGCCTGGGTCGCATCCGGCGTGCGATGGGCGGAGGCGATTCTGAGTTCATAGGGGATCACATAACCTTTCAGTACCTCGGCCGTGCGCTGCATGACGGCGAGGTCCGAATCCGAGCCGACGAGCACAGAGACAAAACCGGTCATTTTTCTCCCTCTTTTAGGTCACAAGACCGATATCCCGCCGACAGAAGGCGCCGTCAAAGGCAATGTGCCCGATGGCGCGATAGGCCTTGGTGCGCGCCTTTGCAAGACTGTCATCGAGCGCGCTCACGCACAGCACCCGGCCGCCGCTGGTGACGAGACCCTCGGAACCCATCGCTGTGCCTGCGTGAAAGACCAGTGTGTCACGTTCGACCTCCGCGGCGCCGTGGATCGGCACACCGAGCCGACAGGTGCCGGGATAGCCTGCGGATGCCAGAACCACGGTGACCGCGGTGCGCGGATCCCAGTCGGCCACACTTTGCGCGAGGCCCCCGTCGAGCGCAGCCTCGATCAGGGGCACGAGATCCGAACGCAGCCTCGGCAGGATCACCTGGGTCTCAGGATCGCCGAGGCGGCAGTTAAATTCAAGCACGGACAATCGGTCCTGATGGATCATCAGGCCCGCATACAGAAAACCCGTGTAGGGGCGCCCCTCGGCCGCGAGACCGCGCACCGCGGGCATGATGATCTCGGAGAGGATCCGCGACGTCCATGCATCGGATCCCGGCACCGGTGAGTAAGCACCCATGCCTCCGGTATTCGGTCCGCGGTCGCCGTCGTCGCGGCGCTTGTGGTCCCGGCTGTCCGCGAGCACGAGCACCTGGCCGTGCCCGGTCATCACGATGAAGCTCAACTCCTCACCGGGCACGAACTCCTCGATGACCACGCGCCGCCCCGCGGCGCCGAGCACGTCTCCCTCAAGCATGTCGCGTACGGCCGACCGCGCGTCCTCGCGCAGTTTTGCGATGACCACGCCCTTGCCCGCGGCAAGGCCGTCGGCCTTGATCACTGCGGGCATCGGCCAACGGGCGAGCACACGCTCGGCCTCGGCCATCGTGGTTACGGTCGCAAACCGCGACGTGGGGATGTGGTGGCGTTCCATGAAGGTCTTCGAGAACACCTTCGAGGTCTCGATCTCGGCGGCTTCCCGGGTGGGTCCGAAACATCTCAGGCCCTCGGCGGCAAACCGCTCTACAAGGCCCAGCGCGAGCGGGATCTCGGGCCCGACAACGGTGAGGTCAACGCGCTCGGCGTGCGCCAAACGGCACAAGCCCTCGATATCGTGTACAGGTACCGCGACATTCCGGCAGCGCGGCACGGACGCCGTCCCGGGATTGCCAGGGGCCACGAGCAGCGCCGCCACCCGCGGGGACTGCGCGATCTTCCACGCGAGCGCGTGCTCACGGGCACCGCCACCCACGATCAGAACCTTCAAACGCCTGCCCTCAATGCCGGAAATGCCGCATGCCCGTGAACACCATTGCGAGATCGTATTCGTCCGCCGCCGCGATCACCTCGGAGTCGCGCAGGGACCCGCCGGGCTGGATGACCGCACGCGCGCCTGCCTTCGCCACCTGGTCCACACCGTCACGAAACGGAAAAAATGCATCCGAGGCAACGCAGGCACCCTCGAGCGAGAGCCCGACGTCCTCGGCCTTGCGCGCCGCGGTGCGCGCGCTGTCGACGCGGCTCATCTGTCCCGCGCCGATGCCGAGCGTGGCGTGGCCGCGCGCATAAACGATGGCATTGGATTTAACGAACTTCGCCACATGCCATGCAAACGCAAGGTCGCTCGATTCGGCGCTGTCCGGTGTCCGCCGGCTCACGACGCGCCACCCGGGAAGATCTGCAAGATCCTGCTCCTGTGCGAGCAGGCCCCCGCCGATGCGGCGCAGGTCAAGCGCAGCCGGCGGCGCTTCCGCGACCAGCACACGCACGTTCGGCTTCACACGCAGCGCTTCGACCGCAGGTTCGGCGACTGCTGGCGCAATCACGACCTCAACAAACTGACGGCCAAGGATACGCGTGGCAAGCGCCGCGTCCAGCGGCCGGTTGAAAGCGATCACGCCACCGAAGGCGGATGAGGGGTCGGTCGCGTAGGCGGCCTCGTAGGCCGGCTCAAGATGTTCGCGCTCGGCAACCCCGCACGGGTTTCCGTGCTTGACGATCACGCATGCGGGTTCTGCGAACGAACGCACGCAGTTCCACGCGGCGTCGGCATCGAGCAGGTTGTTGAACGACAGCTCCTTGCCCTGCAGCTGCCGCGCGCGGGCAAGACCCCGTTCTCCCGGTACACCGTACAGTGCGGCGCGCTGATGCGGATTCTCGCCGTAACGCAACGATGCGAGCTTCTCGAAGGACAGCGTAAGGGTTTCTGGAAACGGATCCGAGCCAGGGGGTTCCAGGTAACGGGCGATCGCGGCGTCATAGGCGGACAATCGCCGGAACACCTTGGCCGCAAGCACGCGCTTCAGTTCCGCGCTCACGGCGCCAGCACGGCGCAGATCGTCGAGCACCACCCCATAGTCGTCGGGATCCATGATGGCGGTTACATCCGCATGGTTCTTGGCGGCAGCCCGCAGCATCGCCGGGCCGCCGATGTCGATCTGTTCGACCGCCTCCTCGAAACTGCAATCCGGACGCGCGATCGTCCGTTCGAACGGATAGAGGTTAACCACCAGCAGGTCAATCGGCAGGATGCCGTGGATACCCATCGCGTGCACGTCCTCCGGCACGCGTCGGCGGGCAAGAAGGCCGCCGTGCACCCTCGGGTGCAGCGTCTTGAGCCGCCCGCCCATCATCTCGGGGAAATCTGTGTACTCAGAGACCTCGCGCACCGGAAGGCCGGCCGACGCGAGCGCGCGTGCCGTGCCACCCGTGGAGAGCAGCTCGATACCAAGGCCCGCAAGCACTTCGGCGAGCTCGATCAGTCCGCGCTTGTCGGAAACACTCAGAAGCGCGCGTTTGGGGCGTGCGGGCTCCTCCATCGCGCTACTTTGCAAGCCCGTAGAGCTTGAGCTTCTTGCGCAACGTATTGCGGTTGATGCCGAGCAGCTTCGCCGCCTGGCACTGGTTGCCCTGCGTCCGCTCCATCGCGAGCTCGAGCAGCGGTGCCTCGACCTGGGACACCACCATGTCGTAGAGCGCTTCCGGCGGAACACCGTTAAGATCGTGAAAATAACGCTCGACAGCCGTGCGTACGCACGTGGCGAGTGGTCCACCCGGGACGCGTCGGGGCTCCTTGCGGGATTCCTTCATGCGGCAATCCCGCGGTCGGCGTCGTCAAGCGCGCCGTCGAAAAATGCGCGCGTGATTGCTCGCTGCTCCGCATGATGCTCAATCCGGTTCATCTCGTTGCGGAAGAGCGCGCCACCACGCACCCCCTTGCTGTACCAGGAGATGTGCTTGCGCGCAATCCGCACACCAAGATCCGTCCCGTAGAAGGCATAGAGGTTTTCAAGGTGCTCGAGCAGCGTATCTCGCACCTCGGCAAGCGGCGGCTCCGCAAGCCTGCGACCGGTCGCGAGATAATATTCCATCTCCCGGAAGATCCAGGGACGGCCTTGCGCGGCACGCCCGATCATGATGCCATCGGCGGCGGTGTACGCGAGCACGCGGCGCGCCTTTTCAGGCGAATCGATGTCACCGTTTGCGATCACAGGGATACGAATGGCAGCCTTGATCGCGCGGATGGTGTCGTATTCGGCTTCCCCCGAGAAACCGCACGCACGCGTGCGCCCGTGAACCGACAGCGCCTGGATCCCGGCGCTTTCCGCGAGACGGGCGACAGCGACGCCGTTGCGATGGGACGGGTCCCAGCCCGTGCGGATCTTCAGGGTGACTGGCACCGGCACCGCGGCAACCACCGATTCCAGTATGCGTGCGACAAGCGGTTCGTCCTGCAGGAGCGCCGAGCCTGCAAAAACATTGCAGACCTTTTTCGCCGGACACCCCATGTTGATGTCGATGATGTCCGCGCCCTGGTCGACATTGTAACGCGCAGCCTCGGCCATGAGCGAAGGATCGGCGCCCACAATCTGCACCGATCTTGGCTCGACCTCCCCCTCGTGGTTCGCCCGCCGGCGCGTTTTTTCGCTGCCCCGCAGGAGCGAATTCGACGCTACCATCTCGGATACCGCAAGACCCGCCCCGAGCCGCTTGCAGAGCTGTCGGAAGGGCCTGTCAGTAACTCCGGCCATGGGCGCAACAAGGAGATTGTTGCGAAGAATGTAGGGTCCGATGCGCATAGGAAAGGGCGGAATCATACCCGTAAAACGACACGTCAGGGAAGAGGTTTGTGCCCGCGCGCGCAACGCCCGGTGGTTTGCCGCTTTGGTCGGTGTTCAGCCACCCGGGGGATGGGACGAGACCGCCACTGCACATCCCGCCCGGGCGTCTTCAGGAGATTTCCGTCTCGAATTTTGCCTTCTGTTCATCGTACAGGGACTGCACCAGCGCATTCGCTGACAGGGTCCGCGAAAGGGCTTCGCACAGACCTTCAATCAGGACACCCGGCACCACCAGAAGCATGTATTGGTCAGGTATCGCGGTAAAGGTGCGCATGCCGGCACAGCCGAAAGACAATACCGGCTCGATGTTGCGGTAGGCAAGCGCCAGCGCGGCGCAGGCGGGACGCCCGGTGGTCTGCAGACCCGTGCCGGACTTCCAGTGCGCGCCGCCGAGCGCCTCCTGGACCAGCATCATCTGCCGGGCGTCAACCCACAGAAGCACAAGATCCGGTGCCGAATCGGCATCCTTGAGCGGCTCGTAGCGCCAGGCCCGCTGCACCGGCAGGCGCGGGAGCGCGGACGCCTCGTCCGGCTTCAGGTAAGCCGCGTTCGTCATCGTCTGAACGAGCGCGCCGAGCGCGTGCAGATCCTGTCCATCAAGCGAAAAACCCATGACGTGCGTGCCGATCCTGCACGCACCGTGGGCTTCGGCCGGGGCGGTGAGCGCGTCGCGCTCCGCCCGCCGCCAGAGGCCACAGGCCGAGGGCACGGGGGACAGGTCTCCCGCCGGCGGGTCGTGATCCGCACTGCTAACACCGACGGGCTCGTGCGCGAGATGCAACAAACTCATGAATTCATTACGCTGTTCCTGCGGCGTTCGCTTCACGTCAGACCCTCCCAGCGGCCCGTATCGGCCTGATCGTCTGGATTGTGGCGCAAACGTGACGCGCTGCCAACCTCATAACGGGCAGACCATTTCACCGAGACGCTCGGTGAGCCTCAGGTTCTCGGCGTAATCGACAGGGCAGCCGATAATGGACACGCCGTCGTCGGCCAGCGCCTGTTTGAGGATGGGAAGAAGTTCCGGGGTGCTTGTGACCCGGTATCCTCTGGCGCCGAACGATTCTGCATACTTCACAAGATCGGGGTTTCCGAAGCGGACGTGGCCACTGCGCTTGAAGTGCAACTGCTGTTTCCATTCGATGAGTCCGTAGCCACCGTCATCCCACACCAGCACCACGAGTCTTAAGCCAAGGCGCACCGCGGTTTCGATTTCCTGCGAATTCATGAGGAAGCCCGCATCGCCGCTGACGGCAACCACCTTGCGATCCGGAAACGCAAGGCTGGCGGCAACCGCTCCGGGAACCGCGATCCCCATGGCCGCGAAGCCATTGGAGATGATGCAGGTGTTCGGCTTCTCCGCCGGATACATGCGCGCCATCCAGAGTTTGTGCGCCCCGACGTCGCAGATCACGATGTCGTCGTCGCCGAGCGCGCGGCGCAGATCCGAGATGATCCGCTGTGGCTTTACCGGAAACGCGTCATCATCCGAGAAATGGCCAAGCTCCTGGTGAATCAGGTCGCGCAACCCGAAGAACTGGTGATTGTCCTTGCGCGGGACCCGTCGCGCGAGCTCGCCGAGACTCGCGGCGTAATCTCCGATCACGCCCGCACTGATGATGTAGTGCGCGTCCACTTCGGCCGGGCGCGCGTCAATGTGGATGATCTTGCGATCCTGGGTGGGGTGCCAGACATGCGGGTGGTACTCGACAATATCGTAGCCGACACAGATGATGACATCGGCGCGGTCAAAACCGCACGAGACATAATCGTGCGCCTGCAACCCCACCGTCCCGAGGCTGAGCGGGTGCGACTGCGGGATCGCGCCCTTTGCCATGAAAGTGGTGGTGACGGGGATATTCGTGGCCTCCGCGAAACGGACGAGCTCCGCACAGCCGCGGCCACGCACAACCCCGTTGCCGGCAAGCACGATCGGATAGCGCGCGCCGGCAATCAGGCTGGCCGCGTCCGCGAGCTGGCGCTCCGAGGGGTAGGGTAGCCCTGCCGCCTGTACCTTGAGCGGCTCCCCCGAGGCTGGCATCGCCGCGATGTTTTCCGGGAAATCGATGAAACAGGCGCCCGGCTTCTCGATCTGGGCAAGCTTGAAGGCCTTGCGCACGACCTCGGTCACGACCTCGGGGGCCAGCACCTGCACGGCATATTTGCTGATGGGAGAAAACAGGTTGACGAGGTTCAGCACCTGGTGCGATTCCTTGTGCAACCGCGTCGTGGCCGCCTGACCGGCGATCGCAACCAGCGGGACGCGATCCATGTTCGCGTCCGCCACCCCGGTCACAAGATTGGTCGCACCTGGACCGAGGGTGGCGAGACACACCCCGGCGCGCCCCGTCAGTCGCCCGTACACGTCCGCCATGAACGCAGCACCCTGCTCATGCCGGGTGGTGATAAACCGTATCCGGGAATCGAGCAGGGCGTCCATGATGGCGAGATTTTCTTCGCCGGGGATACCGAAGATGATCTCGACACCCTCGTTCTCAAGGCATCGGACGAGAAGCTGCGCCGCGTTCATGGACCGCGGCGACTCAGTGTGCAGCGCGCTGGCGCGCCTTCTGGATCAGGAAATCAACAAGCCGCATCATGCGCTTGCGGCCTCCTGCCATGCCAACGTTGGTCAGATAACGACCCTCGACAACGATGGTCGGCACCGCGTCGACACCCTCGGCGCGCGCGAGATCGACCGCATTCTGCAGTTTGCTGTCGACACCGAATGAGTGATACGTGGCCAGAAATTTCTGCTCGTTGACTCCATGGCGCGCGGCCCATCGGGCGATAAGGGGTCCGGTCGAAAGGTTCTCGTTCTTGATATGAATCGCGTCGAAGAAGAGGTCGTGCAGCCGGTTCACGACGCCGAGCGACTGGAAGGTGTAATAGGCGCGCGCCTGGGGCTCCCACGAGGGGTTCAGCACCGCCGGCGTGCGCACGAAGGCGACGTACGAGGGTTTGTGCTTGAGCCATGCGTTCAGCACGGGCTCCAGATGAAAGCAGTGGGGACAGCTGTACCAGAAAAACTCGCGGACTTCGATACGGTGGCCCGTGGTTACGGGCTGGCTCGGAAAGAGCCGGAGGTAATCGCGGTTCCTCCTGAACGCGGCATGGGCAGCAAATGGCGACAGCAGACCGATCAGCAGGACGAGTGCGGATTTTTTCATGGTGGCGACGTATTCCTTATATGGGTGATCTCCCCGGCCGCGGGCCTCCGGCCGTCGGGTCATCCGGCAGCACAGGCAACCGGATCACGAAAGTATATACCGGGTCGGTCGCGGTGGTGGAACTCGAGACGATTTTTGCTTTTGCCCGTGACCACGGTATCCTGAAACCCATCATCGGCCAGAAAGCGCCGGGGGACGTCATGTCGAGCCAGCAGAAGGTGGAACTTACCCATTTTCTCAACCAGCAGTATCTGTGCGAATCGCTGACCGTCAAGGAGATCGAGACCCTGCTCGACTACACGGAGCTCGTGCACTACCGCAAGAACGAGATGATTGCCGACATCGGTGATGTCGGGGAAGCACTGTATTTCGTCGTCAATGGTGAAGCGGCGCTCTACTACGACGACGGCCGCGAGGAGCATGAGGTCGGACGCATGACCGAGGGCGAGCTCATGGGGGAAATGTCGTTTTTCGACCGCAAACCCCGTTCGGCGCGCATTCGCGCAAAGGCCGATGATACCCGCATTCTGCTGCTCTCCCGGCCGAAATACCAGCGTCTGCGGGTCGAACACCCCTATGTTGCCGTGAACCTGCTGGAGCATGCGGTGATCAGCCTGGATCACCTGTTCCGGCGCGTGAGCAGCGACGTCGCAAGCTATGCGCAGTACCTGCGCGGAGGCGGCGGGATCAGGAAATAGCCTGATCCGGCGCGCGCGTCTTGAGCCGCTCGAGCAGGCGTTCGTGCAGACCGCCGAAACTGCCGTTGCTCATCAGCACCACATGATCGCCGGACCTCAGTTCCCGATCGAGGGCATCCAGGAGATCGGGCAGGGCTGACAGACACTCGCCTTTGCCCGGTGGCAGCGCCCGGGCTACCGCACAGACATCCCATCCAAGATCCGGGGGCGCAAACAGGAACGCGCGGTCGGCGCGTGCAAGCGCGTCCGGCAGGCTGTCGCGGTGCACCCCGAGCTTCATGGTGTTCGAGCGCGGCTCCAGCACGGCGATGAGGCGCTCCCCCGGAAACCGCGCCCCCAGTCCTGCAAGCGTCGTCCGTATGGCCGTTGGGTGATGCGCAAAGTCGTCATATACCGTGACACCCGCCACCCGCCCACGCACCTCAAGACGCCGGCGCACCCCGAGGAAACGTCCAAGCGACTCCGTGGCTTGAGCGGGCGGCACCCCGGCATGCCGCGCGGCAGCGATCGCCGCAAGTGCATTGGCACGGTTATGGCGCCCAATGAGATCCCAGCGGACCTCGCCGACGGGCGCCCCGCGCCAGAAAACGGTAAAACGGGTATCGTCGTCGGCCGCAGACTGCGCGGACCACCCCTCGGTGACGTCAAACCGCTCCACCGGAGTCCACGCACCCTGCGCCAGCGTCGCCTCAAGCGCCGGATCCGCCCCGTTGGCGACGATCAGACCGGAACGCGGGACGGTCCGCACCAAATAGTGAAATTGGCGGGAGATCGACGCAAGATCCGGGTAGATGTCAGCATGATCGTATTCAAGATTATTGAGAACGGCGGTCCGCGGCCGATAGTGGATGAATTTGGCACGCTTGTCGAAGAAGGCGGTATCGTACTCGTCCGCCTCGATCACGAAGAAGGGCTGCGCCCCGAGCCGGGCGGAAATACCGAAATTTGCTGGCACGCCGCCAATCAGAAACCCGGGGGCAAGTCCGGCCTCTTCGAGGATAAAGGCGAGCAGGCTCGCCGTCGTGGTCTTGCCGTGCGTCCCGGCGACCGCGAGCACCCACCGGTCGCGCAGCACTGCCTGTGCAAGCCATTCGGGCCCGGAGAGATAGGGCACGTCGCTGTCGAGCAGGGCCTCGATCGCGGGATTGCCGCGCGACAGCACGTTGCCGATGATGACGAGATCGGGACGCGGGTCGAGAAACGCCCGGTCATAACCCTCGGTCCACTCGATTCCGAGCGCCTTGAGCTGGGTGCTCATAGGGGGATAGATCGCGAGATCCGAGCCGGTAATGCGGTCTCCCCGCTCTTTCCCGAGCGCCGCGAGTCCGGCCATGAAGGTGCCACCAATGCCGAGGATATGAAGATGCATGGGGT
>JAJYDT010000157.1:0-1358 GCA_021777335.1 Pseudomonadota bacterium
CCTGCTCGCTGGTTTATATCAACCACCGAAAGTGCAGCATACCATGTACGGCACGACAGGGAAGAGTCCATTTAAAAATTGCGTATTTTTAAAATATTCGCGTTTTTTCAAATAGATGCGAATTACCCTGAAGGTATTGGTTATCCGACCTGTCCTTCGGGATTGGCGGAAAAACCGCGCGGCCGGCATTTTATCGGGGGGGCTTGATTCCAGCCGGAGGAAAACCATCAGGCACGGTGCCCGGTCTGCCCGTCAATGTGCAGGTCCCGGATCATGCCGAACGCATGGGTTTAATGCTCGACGACGTCCTTGTCTATTTATGGTATGGACGCCGGCCCTCGTTATGCTTTCCGGGGCGCTTCGGTCTGAGTGCCGACCCGATGTCGCCGATATCGGCGGCAGTGATGACCGCGCTCGCAACGTTCCTGTTCGTGGAGCTCGGCAAGCGGCCCGGCGGCGCCCACCGATCTTGACGTCCTGGTGCGCTTCTTCATGGCACTGCTGGCCGGGCAGGTCACCGGATTTTCGGCTGCCCTTCGTCATGAGCAAGGTGCTGCCCGACCCATCCCGATGAGTTGCTTTCCCCTATGAAGCTGCCCAGGGTATTCCTTAATGGATATCGCTACGGAAACACCCCGGTCGGAGCAGTGACGCGACGGCAGCCAGTGTTTTGAATAATCCGCGCGAATAGCCGTCCGGGCTCCATATCGGTCGATGACCCTCCGTTCAGCGACCGATATGAGGGCCAGGACATGCGGGCAAGCCCGCCCTGCCCGGTGCACCCATTTCCGAATCCGGGCACGAGACGGGGATGGTACTATCATGCGCAAGCGGACGGCGTGCACCGCTAAAGCGTACCGATGTCTTCGCCTTCGATCAGGCAGCAGGCGGAACGCGCATCGCGCAGGACCTATTTTTGCTGCGATCACCCGGCCAGGTTTGAGTAGACCTGATCGCGCCCGGACGTGCTGCGCTCTCAGCACAGGCTTTCGTATAGCCTGTCCTAAACAATGAAGATGGAGGATTGGTTAATCCAATGAACAAAAAGAACGATCCCTCGCCCGCGACCTACCCGAGCGAGACGGAGCCTGGTGACGACATGCGGGCAACCGGGAGCGCAGGTCTGCTGAGAAGCTTTTTCCCGCTGCATCCGGGCGAGTTCGCCGAGCTCTGGGACGCCGGCCGGCATCCCATGGTGTTCGATCGCCACCGCGCCCGGTTCATCCTGTCACGGGCACAACTGATGGCCACCCTGTTCAGTGTGCTTACCCCGCTGTGGATACCGCTGGACATGCTGGTGTTCCCGCGCGCGGCCTGGCAGCCCCTGGCACTGGGGCGCATCATCGCCAGCGCTGCCT
>JAJYDT010000157.1:1368-3031 GCA_021777335.1 Pseudomonadota bacterium
ACTGTTTTTCATACCTGCGGTGTTCTTCCTGTTCTCGCACTCGGTGCTATGGGGCGTATCCTTAAGCCGGCTCGGCGCGACCATGGCGAGCGGTTACGCCTTTCTCCCGTTCGTGATGGTGGCCGGGCTCAGCATTTTTCCGTTGACGGTGCTGGAGCTCACCCTGCTGGCGCTGCCGCTGCTGGCCATCGCCGGCATCCCGGTGCTGGAACGAAACGCCTTCATGATGCCGACGTTCAACGCCGTGGCGGTGCTATGGCTGCTGGCGCTGGTCACTGCAGTGGGAAGCCTGTCCGCAGTGAGCCAGCTGCAGCTTCTGCGCACCATGTTCGCATCATCCGTCATCGACCCGTTGACCGGGGTACTCAACCGCAGGAGCGGGATTGAGCTGATTGCGCTGCAGTTCGCACTGGCACGCCGCCATGGCTATCCGCTCGCGATCGCCTTCATGGACCTGGACGATTTCAAGCAGGTCAACGACTCGGCGGGGCACGACGGCGGGGACCGGCTTCTGGAGCAAACGGCGCAGGCCTGGCGCCGGGCCCTGCGCAAGAGCGACACCATCCTGCGCTGGGGCGGGGAAGAATTCATTCTGCTGCTGCCGTACACCGACTGCGCGCAAGCCGAGCGTCTGGTCCGCAGCCACCTGCCCGCGCTGAAACGGCCGGACGGCAAGCCACTGACTTACAGCATCGGAATCGCGGAGTGGTCTTCCGACACCCAGGCGCACTGGCAGCCGCTGGTGGCCCTGGCTGACCAGCGCATGTACCAGGCCAAGACCACCGGCAAGGCACGTATCGTGGCGTGCGCCCACGCTTGACCCGCGGCTGGTCCGGCCGCTTTCCGGACAAGGCCGGCGACGACACCGGGTACGCGCAGCCCTGCCAGGTCGCATGGCGCCCGGACACGGTCGCGACGCGGAATCGATTTTCCGGCAACACCTTACGGGCGTACGCGAAAGCGAAGCGGCGCGGTCACAGGCGCCAAGCGCGCGAAGGAAATTGAATCGGGAAGATGGGCAACAAAGTCCATGGGGCAGCATCTGCGGGATGTTCCCCCAAAACCGCGCCTGCTGTCATTTTCCGACATCCTGGCCGGAGACCGCCAGCGTCTTTTTGCCAGGGCGGGCCGGGAACCGGCATGGGCGATGCCAGGTTCTGGCTTTACCCAGATTTAGCGCCCACCCGCTGCTACCATCCCTGTCCCAACGCCGTTGACAAGTGTCCTTATGTACGGATAAAGTCCGTACGTATTGTTCGTGAGTTGGAGGTGATCATGGCAACAAACGGTGTGACGCGTGCAGACCGGATCGAGTTGCGCGCCACCAAAGAGGAAAAGCGACTTCTGGCTGCGGCCGCCGCGTACGAGCGGCTGGATGTCACGAGCTTCATCATGCGCAATGTACTGCCGGCTGCGCGCGAGGTGGTGGAGCACGCCGAACGCATCGTGCTGAGCGCGCGCGATTCCGACCGGGTACTGAAGCTTCTGGAGAATCCGCCGAAGCCGACCTCTGCCCTGATGGCGGCCGCGCACCGCAGCGCTCGGCGAAAGTAGCGTCCGGTGGAATGGCGCGAGGAGCCGATCAGCCAGCATCACGACCGCAAGCGCTTCGACTGCGGGGTGCGCGAGCTCAACGAATATCTCGAGCGCTACGCCCGGCAAC
>JAJYDT010000045.1 GCA_021777335.1 Pseudomonadota bacterium
GGCGACAACGTGAAGCTCAACATCACCCTCATCAACCCGATCGCCATGGAAGAAGGTCTGCGCTTCGCCATCCGCGAAGGCGGCCGGACCGTGGGCGCGGGTGTGGTATCCAAGGTGATTGAGTAGCCATTGAATAAAGGCCAGTAGCTCAATTGGCAGAGCGTCGGTCTCCAAAACCGAAGGTTGGGGGTTCGATTCCCTCCTGGCCTGCCAGTCCTAAAGGGGACGGGCGTTGATTGATAAATTAAAGTTAGTGCTGGCGATGTTGCTTGTCGCTGCAGGTATCGTCAGCTTCTACAAGTTGACGGCTGAACCTGAGGTGGCGCGCGTTGGT
The DNA here is from genome assembly GCA_021777335.1 of Pseudomonadota bacterium. Taxonomy (GTDB): domain Bacteria; phylum Pseudomonadota; class Gammaproteobacteria; order Acidiferrobacterales; family Acidiferrobacteraceae; genus JAJYDT01. The sequence continues at coordinate 335 of JAJYDT010000045.1, forward strand.
GTGGTACTCGTGGCGGTCGCGGCGGGGGCAGCGCTTGCGTTGTGGACCGCGCCGGGCCGTGAGGTGTGGACCTTTATCAAGGAGGCGCGCCTTGAGCTTCGCAAGGTCGTGTGGCCATCCCGCAAGGAGACCACCCAGAGTACGCTCGTGGTGATTGCGTTGGTGCTTGCGGCGGCGTTCTTTCTTTGGGCGGTCGACCTCGGGCTCATGAAGATCGTGAAGATTATTACGGGGGAAAGGTTCTGACCCATGGCGATGCGTTGGTATGTGGTGCAGGCTTTTTCCGGATTCGAGAAACAGGTGCAGCGTTCCCTGAAGGAACACATCGCCCGTTCCAGTCTGCAGGACCGTTTTGGCGATATCCTGGTGCCGACCGAAGAGGTCGTCGAGATGAAAGGCGGCCAGAAGAAGACGAGTGAGCGGAAATTCTTCCCGGGATATGTGCTGGTGCGGATGGAGATGGACGACGAGACGTGGCATCTTGTCAAGAATGTGCCCAAGGTGAGCGGCTTCATCGGTGGTTCCGGTACGCGTCCGACCCCGATTTCCGACAAGGAAGCCCAGGGCATCCTGCTGCAGGTGCAAGAGGGTGTTGAGAAACCCAAGCCGAAGTTCTCGTTTTCCGCGGGCGAACAGGTGCGTGTCATTGATGGCCCGTTCCTCGACTTCAACGGCACTGTGGAGGACGTCAACTTCGAGAAGAGCAAGCTGCGGGTGTCGGTGTCCATTTTCGGGCGTATGACGCCGGTAGAGCTCGATTTCAGCCAGGTGGAAAAGGCATAGCACGGCGGTAACGGTCATCTGGGGAGCCCGCAGGGCGTTTGCACCCAATCGAGAGGTCGTATGGCAAAGAAGATCGAGGCGTACATCAAGTTACAGGTACCGGCGGGGCAGGCGAACCCGAGCCCACCGATCGGTCCAGCGCTGGGCCAGCGCGGATTGAACATCATGGAGTTCTGCAAAGCGTTTAACGCCCAGACTCAGGGTATGGAACAGGGGCTCCCGATACCCGTGGTCATCACGGTCTTCAGCGACAAGAGCTTCACGTTTGTAAAGAAGACGCCGCCTGCGACCGTGCTCCTGAAGAAAGCCGCGGGGATCACGAGTGGCAGCAAGACTCCGCATACCGACAAGGTCGGCAAGGTGACGCGGGCGCAGCTCGAGGAGATTGCCCGCCTGAAGCAGCCGGACCTGAATTCGTATGAGTTGGATGCCGCCGTGCGTATCATCGCCGGCAGTGCGCGCAGCATGGGCATCGAAACGGAGGGTGTCTGAGATGGCGACCGTTCAAGCCCGGGCCGATGGCAAGCGCATGCGTGCGCTCAGGCAGAAATTCGATTCCGAAAGCACCCATGTCATCGATGATGCGCTGCGAATCGTCAAGGAGACAGCGAGCGCCAAGTTCGACGAGTCGGTCGACGCCGCGATCAATCTCGGCATCGACGCCAAGAAATCGGATCAGGTGGTGCGCGGTTCCGCCGTGTTGCCGCGTGGTACTGGCAAGACCGTGCGGGTTGCGGTATTCGCCGAGGGCGAGCAGGCGGCGGCGGCCAAGAAGGCCGGTGCAGATGTGGTGGGTTTTCAGGACCTCGCGGATGAGGTCAAGCAGGGCCGGCTCGACTTTGACGTCGTGATCGCAACCCCGGACGCCATGCGCATCGTGGGCCAGCTCGGACAGATCCTGGGTCCGCGCGGACTCATGCCGAACCCCAAGGTCGGCACGGTCACGCCGAACGCCGCGAAGGCGGTGGAGAATGCGAAGGCCGGTCAGGTGCAGTACCGTGCGGACAAAGCCGGTATCGTGCATTGCACGATCGGCAGGGCATCGTTCGGCGCCGACGCCCTGAAAGAGAATCTGCTTGCGCTTGTGGCAGCGCTCCTGCGTTCGCGCCCGGCAACGGCGAAGGGCGCCTATATCAAGAAAGTGACGTTATCGACGACCATGGGCCCCGGGGTCCGGGTCGATCAGACGTCACTGCCGCAGTAGCGGCACGGCTTTGGGCGGCTAAGGACAGCCGGCATCGAAGACCGCCGGTGTACGCTTAATCGGACGTTGATCCGGCCGGCGCAGATGGTGGGCCAAAAGGTACTGGAACGTGCCTGACGGTCGCCGGTCCGTGGGCTGTGTCGGGCCATGGACGAACCTGGAAACAAGAGGTGGCGTATGAGTCTCAATCTCGAGCAGAAACAGGCGGTGGTGGCTGAAGTGGCGGCGGTAATCGCTGGCGCCAAGGCTGCCGTGGTCGCCGAATACAGCGGGTTGACCGTGGCGCAGATGACCGGTCTCAGGCGCAAGGCGCACGAGGCGGATGTCTATCTCAAGGTCGTCAAGAACACGCTGGTGCGGCGCGCGGTGATAGGGTCGGAATTTGAGTGCCTAACCGACCATGTTTCCGGTCCGCTCGCGTTTGCGGTGGGCAAGGATCCGGTGGCCATTGCCAAGGTCGTCAGCGATTTTGCCAAGGACAATGCCCGGTTCGTCGTGAAGGTGGGCGCGATGGGCGGTCGTCTGGTGTCGCGCGAAGAGCTTGAGGCGCTTGCGAAACTGCCGGCCCGGGAGGTACTCCTGGCTCTATTGCTCGGTACGATGAAGGCTCCGGTTCAGAAGTTCGTTCAGACCCTGAACGAGATCCCCGCGCGCTTCGTTCGGACGCTAGCGGCGGTGCGCGACGCGCGCGCGGCTTTGTGAGCACCACCACCTATTTCCTGTTGACATACACTTATTGACCGTTCTGGAGATTACAAATGGCCGTATCCAAAGAAGAGATCCTTGAGTCCATTGGCAGCATGTCGGTTCTGGAGCTCTCGAACCTGATCAAGCAGATGGAAGAGAAGTTCGGTGTGTCCGCCGCCGCAGCGGTGGCTGCAGCGGCCCCGGCGGCCGCTGCAGCTGCGCCGGCAGAGGCCAAGGACACGTTTGATGTCGTGCTGGCGGCTGTCGGTGACAACAAGGTTGGCGTCATCAAGGCAGTCCGTGCGGTCACGAGCCTTGGCCTCAAGGAAGCCAAGGATCTCGTCGAGTCTGCGCCCGCGACCGTCAAGGAAGCGGTGCCCAAGGCCGATGCCGAATCGATGAAAAAGCAGCTCGAAGACGCTGGCGCGAAGGTCGATCTCAAGTAGGGGACGTCAGGAAAGGGGTCGGCGTCGCCGGCCCCTGCCGCGCGTTGATCATGGCGGGTCCAAGGCAATCGAGGGTATGTAATGGCGTATTCGTTCACCGAGAAAAAACGTATCCGTAAGAGCTTCGGCAAGCGTCCGAGCATTCTCAGAATCCCCTACCTGCTTGCCACTCAGAAGGATTCCTATCGCAGCTTCCTGCAGGCCGATGTGGCCCCGGAGATGCGCATCGATCAGGGTCTTCAGGCGGCATTCAAGTCAGTGTTTCCGATCGAGAGCTACAATGGCAATGTGGCGCTTGAATTCGTGAGCTACCGTCTCGGGAACCCGCCGTTTGACGTGAAGGAGTGCCAGCAGCGTGGCCTGATTTACGCCGCGCCCCTGCGCGTGCTGCTGCGCCTTGTTGTGTTTTCAAAGGATGACACCACCGGGACCAAATCGGTGCGTGACATCAAGGAACAGGAAGTATACATGGGCGAGATCCCGCTCATGACCGAGAATGGCACGTTCGTCATCAACGGCACCGAGCGCGTGATCGTATCGCAGCTTCACCGCTCGCCCGGCGTCTTTTTCGACCATGACTACGGCAAGACCCACTCGTCCGGCAAGTTGCTGTTCTCGGCGCGTATCATTCCGTATCGTGGCTCCTGGCTGGATTTCGAGTTCGATCCAAAAGATTATCTGTATGTGCGTATCGACCGGCGCCGCAAGCTGCCGGCGACCACGCTCCTGCGCGCGCTTGGCATGAGCACGCAGGAGATCCTGGGGACGTTCTTCGAGAACGATACTTTTCGCATCGGCTCCGAGGACGTGCGGCTTAAGCTTATCCCGGCGCGGCTCCGCGGCGAACAGGTGGACTTCGATCTGCGCGGGACCAAGGGTGAGGTGATTGTGGAGGCAGGCCGCCGCATCACGGCCCGCCATATCCGCGAGCTCGAAAAGGCAAAACTTGAATGGCTTCCGGTGCCGCCGTCCTATCTCGCCGCCCGCTCGCTCGCCGAGGACATTGTCGATCACGCGAGTGGTGAGCTGATCGCCCGTGCCAATGACGTCGTGACCCAGGAAATCATCGAGCGCCTTATGAAGCTCGGTATCCCGGAAGTGAAAACGATCTACACGAACGACCTCGATCGCGGGGCGTTTGTTTCTGATACCTTGCGCGTGGATGCGACGCGTGATCCGCTCGAGGCACAGATTGAGATCTACCGGATGATGCGTCCGGGAGAGCCGCCGACGCGCGAAGCTGCCCAGAACCTGTTCAACGGCCTGTTCTTCAGTCTGGACCGCTACGACCTATCTGCCGTCGGCCGCATGAAATTCAACCGCCGCCTCGGACGGACTTCAGACGAGGGACCGGGAATCCTGAGCAAGGAAGACATCATTGATGTCATGAAGATCCTGATCGGGCTCAAGAACGGTCATGGTGAGATCGATGACATCGACCATCTTGGCAACCGCCGTGTGCGGTCGGTGGGCGAACTTGCGGAAAACCAGTTCCGGGTGGGCCTCGTGCGCGTCGAGCGCGCAGTGAAGGAGCGCCTGACGCTCGCCGAATCAGAGGGCCTGATGCCGCAGGAGCTCATCAACGCGAAGCCGATCTCGGCCGTCGTCAAGGAGTTCTTTGGATCGAGCCAGCTGTCGCAGTTCATGGATCAGACAAACCCGCTGTCCGAGGTGACGCATAAACGGCGCGTCTCCGCACTGGGCCCCGGCGGACTGACACGGGAACGTGCCGGTTTCGAGGTGCGGGACGTTCATCCGACCCACTACGGGCGGGTGTGCCCGATCGAGACCCCGGAGGGTCCAAACATCGGGCTGATCAATTCGCTGGCCGTGTACGCGCGGACGAACGAGTACGGCTTCCTTGAGACCCCGTACCGGAAGGTGCAGAACGCGGTGGTCACCGACCAGATTGATTACCTGTCGGCGATCGAGGAGGGCAAGTTCGTGATCGCCCAGGCGAATGCCGCAGTCGATGAAAAAGGCCATCTGGCTGACGACCTGGTCTCTTGCCGTCATAAGAACGAGTTCACGCTGTCGACGCCGGACAAGGTGGACTACATCGACGTGGCGCCGGCGCAGATCGTGTCGGTCGCCGCATCGCTGATCCCGTTCCTCGAGCACGACGATGCGAACCGCGCGCTCATGGGCTCCAACATGCAACGTCAGGCGGTGCCGACCCTGCGCACCGAGAAGCCGCTTGTCGGCACTGGCATCGAGTCGATCGTGGCGGTCGATTCCGGCGTCGCCGTGACGGCAAAGCGTGGCGGTACAGTCGATTCCGTGGACGCGAGCCGCGTTGTGGTGAGGGTCAACGACGATGAGACTGAACCTGGGAAGGCGGGTGTCGACATCTACAACCTGATCAAGTACACCCGGTCGAATCAAAATACGAACATCAACCAGAGACCACTCGTGAAGGTGGGCGATGTCATCGCCCGCGGGGATGTCCTGGCGGACGGGCCTTCAACCGATATGGGCGAGCTCGCGCTCGGGCGCAACATCCTGATCGCGTTCATGCCGTGGAATGGTTACAACTTTGAGGACTCGATCCTCATCTCTGAGCGAGTCGTGGAGCAGGACTATTTCACGACCATACATATCGAGGAGCTGTCGACGGTCTCGCGTGACACAAAGCTCGGGTCCGAGGAGATCACGCGCGATATCGCCCAGGTCGGTGAGGCGGCGCTTGCAAAGCTCGATGAGTCGGGCATCGTGTACATTGGCGCCGAAGTGAACCCGGGGGACATCCTGGTGGGCAAGGTGACGCCGAAAGGCGAGACCCAGCTCACGCCTGAGGAGAAGCTCCTGCGGGCGATCTTCGGCGAGAAGGCGTCGGATGTGAAGGACACGAGTCTGCGCTTGCCCTCCGGCATGTCCGGTACCGTCATTGATGTGCAGGTATTCACGCGTGACGGTGTCGAGAAGGACGCCCGCGCGCGGCAGAACGAGGAGCAGGAACTCGAGCGCATCCGGAAGGACCTGAACGACCAGTACCGGATCGTCGAGGGCGACGTCTTCGAGCGTATCGAGCGGTTGCTCACGGGCAAGGTAGCCGAAGGTGGACCGAGCGCACTCAAAGCCGGTGAGAAGATTACGAAGCCTTATCTTTCGGAACTGCCGCGTTCGCGCTGGTTCGAGATCCGGCTGCGCAACGAGGAGGCGAACGCCGCCCTCGAGCAGCTCCGCCGCCAGATCGAGCAGCATAAGATCGAGTTTGATGCGCGTCTCGAGGAGAAGCGCCAGAAGTTGATCTCGGGCGATGATCTGCCCCCGGGTGTGCTGAAGATGGTCAAGGTGTACGTCGCGGTCAAGCGCCGGCTCCAGCCGGGCGACAAAATGGCGGGCCGGCACGGCAACAAGGGTGTCATTTCCCGGATCGTACCGGCCGAGGACATGCCGCACACGGCGGATGGCGTGCCGATCGACATCGTCCTGAACCCGCTCGGGGTACCTTCGCGCATGAACGTAGGCCAGGTGCTCGAGACGCACCTTGGATGGGCCGCGCACGGTCTTGGCCGCAAGATCGAGGAAATGCTTGATCGGCAGGAGGCGGTGGGAAAGATCCGCGGCTTTATCGATCGTATCTACAACCATAGCGGAAAACCCGAGGATATCGCCTCGCTCACGGATGCGGAGCTGCTTGAGCTCGCGCGCAATCTTACCCAGGGGGTACCGGTCGCAACACCGGTGTTTGATGGCGCGACCGAAGCCGAGATCATGCAGCTGCTCGAACTCGCGGGTCTGCCGCGGGATGGGCAGACGGTGCTTTATGATGGCCGCACGGGCGAACCGTTCGACCGTCCGATTACCGTCGGCTACATGTACATCCTGAAACTTAACCACCTCGTGGACGACAAGATGCATGCGCGGTCCACGGGCCCTTACAGTCTGGTCACACAACAGCCGCTCGGTGGCAAGGCGCAATCTGGCGGCCAGCGCTTCGGCGAGATGGAAGTGTGGGCGCTTGAGGCCTACGGAGCCGCTTATATGCTGCAGGAAATGCTGACCGTCAAGTCAGACGACGTGACGGGCCGCACGAAAATGTTCGAGAACATCGTTAAGGGCGATCACAGGATGGAGGCCGGTATGCCGGAGTCATTCAACGTGCTCATCAAGGAGATCCGGTCACTCGGTATCGACATCGAGTTGGACCAGAGCTAGCAGGGAAGCATTGGCGATCGCATGAACCGCGGGCGGCGTGCCGCCCGATCTGAGGAGAGTCATCTTGAGAGACCTGTTCAACCTTTTCAAGCAGCCGGGCAAGACCGAGGATTTCGATTCGATCCGCATCGGGCTTGCGTCGCCCGAAAAGATCCGGTCCTGGTCTTACGGCGAGGTCAAGAAGCCGGAGACCATCAACTACCGCACCTTCAAGCCGGAGCGGGACGGTCTGTTCTGCGCGAAGATCTTTGGCCCGATCAAGGATTACGAGTGCCTCTGCGGCAAGTACAAGCGCCTCAAGCACCGCGGCGTTGTCTGTGAAAAATGCGGCGTCGAGGTGACATTGTCGAAGGTACGCCGCGAGCGCATGGGGCACATCGAGCTCGCGAGTCCCGTTGCCCACATCTGGTTCCTGAAATCACTGCCCTCGCGCATGGGACTCATCCTCGACATGACGCTACGCGACATCGAGCGCGTGCTTTATTTCGAGGCCTATGTGGTCATAGATCCCGGTATGACGCCACTGGAGAAGCACCAGCTCCTGTCGGAAGAGGCGTATCTCGAAGCAATCGAGCAGTATGGCGACGAATTCGACGCGCGCATGGGCGCGGAGGCAATACGCGATCTTCTGAAGTCGATCGACCTTCCAGTGGAGGCGGAACGGCTGCGCGAGGAACTCCGCGGCACCAGCTCCGAGACCAAGATCAAAAAGCTCACCAAACGGCTCAAGGTGGTCGAGGCGTTCGTGCACTCTGGCAACAAGCCGGAGTGGATGGTGCTGCAGATCCTCCCGGTGCTGCCGCCAGAGCTCAGGCCGCTCGTGCCGCTCGATGGTGGACGTTTCGCGACGTCTGATCTGAACGACCTGTACCGCAGGGTCATCAACCGCAACAATCGTCTGAAGCGCCTGCTCGATCTCAACGCACCTGACATCATCGTGCGGAACGAAAAGCGCATGCTTCAGGAAGCGGTGGATGCGCTGCTCGACAACGGCCGTCGCGGCAAGGCCATCACGGGCGCCAACAAGCGCCAGCTGAAATCCCTCGCTGACATGATCAAGGGCAAGCAGGGCCGCTTCCGCCAGAACCTGCTTGGCAAGCGCGTGGACTACTCGGGCCGGTCGGTAATCGTCGTGGGCCCCACGCTGAAACTGCACCAGTGCGGGCTGCCGAAGAAGATGGCGCTCGAGCTGTTCAAGCCGTTCATATTCAGCAAGCTTGAGTTGCGGGGTCTCGCCACCACGATCAAGCAGGCCAAGAAGATGGTTGAGCAGGCGAACGCCGAGGTATGGGATATCCTCGAGGAAGTCATCCGCGAACATCCCGTGCTGCTGAACCGCGCGCCCACACTGCACCGGCTCGGCATCCAGGCGTTCGAGCCCGTCCTCATCGAAGGCAAGGCGATCCAGCTGCACCCGCTCGTATGCGCGCCTTATAACGCCGATTTCGACGGCGATCAGATGGCGGTCCACATCCCGCTGTCGCTTGAGGCGCAGCTTGAAGCGCGCACCCTGATGATGTCGTCGAACAACGTGCTGTCTCCGGCAAATGGGGAGCCGATCATCGTACCGTCGCAGGACATCGTGCTCGGGCTCTATTACATGACCCGCGAGAAGGTCAACGCGACTGGCGAGGGGCGTGTGTTCAGTGATGTCGCCGAGGTGCACCGGGCCTACGAGGGCCGGCACGTGTCGCTGCACGCCCGTATCAAGGTGCGCATCGGCGAGGTCCGGTTCGACGCCGACGGGACCCGGGTGGAGGTCGTGACGCGCTACGATACGACGGTAGGTCGCGCGCTGCTTTCGGATCTTTTGCCGGAAGGTATGTCATTTACGCTCGTGAACCGGGACCTGAAGAAAAAGACGATATCCGAACTGATCAACGCCTGTTACCGGAAGGTCGGGCTGAAGGCGACGGTGATCTTTGCAGATCAGCTCATGTACACCGGTTTTGCGTTCGCGGCCCGCGCCGGGATATCTATCGGGGTCCATGACATGGTGACTCCACCGGAGAAGGCCGACATCATCGGTGCGGCGGAGCGCGAGGTGAAGAGTATCCAAAACCAATATGCCTCGGGATTGCTCACCGACGGCGAGCGATATAACAAGGTAGTGGACATCTGGACCCACACGAGCGAGAAGGTCGCGAAGTCCATGATGGACCGGCTTGGGGTTGACGATGTGGTGGATGCTCAGGGCCAGAAGACGACCCAGAACTCGTTCAACTCGATTTACATGATGGCCGACTCCGGCGCCCGCGGCAGCGCGGCGCAGATCCGGCAGCTGGCAGGAATGCGGGGACTCATGGCGAAGCCGGACGGCTCCATCATCGAGACGCCGATCACTGCCAATTTCCGGGAAGGCCTGAATGTGCTGCAGTACTTCATTTCAACTCACGGCGCCCGCAAGGGCCTCGCGGACACCGCGCTCAAGACTGCCAACTCGGGGTACCTGACGCGGCGGCTGGTGGACGTCTGCCAGGATCTGGTGGTCACCGAGGATGACTGCGGGACGTCGGTCGGGGTCACCAAGAGCGCTCTGGTCGAGGGCGGCGAAGTGGTTGTCCCGCTGCGTGACCGGATCCTCGGGCGTGTCATCGTCGGCGACCTGCGCGACCCGACGGACAACAGCTTGATCCTCGCTGATGGCACACTGCTCGATGAACGCTGGGTCGAGATGCTTGAGGAGCGCAGCATAGACCAAGTGCTGGTGCGTTCGCCTGTGACCTGCGAGACGCGTTACGGCATCTGTTCGAAGTGTTACGGACGCGACCTCGGGCGCGGGCATAAGGTGAATCTCGGTGAGGCGGTGGGCGTCATCGCGGCGCAGAGCATCGGAGAGCCCGGAACGCAGCTGACGATGCGTACGTTCCACATCGGTGGCGCGGCATCACGCGCGACGGCCGTGAGCAGCATCGAGATCAAGTCTTCGGGCACCGCGCGACTGAACAATATCAAGATGGTGAAGCACGCGAGCGGCAACAACGTCGCGGTATCGCGTTCGGGCGAGCTGATCATCCAGGACGAACATGGCCGCGACCGCGAGCGCTACAAGGTTCCCTACGGAGCGGTGCTTACCGTAGGTAACGGTGACAAGGTGAAGGTGGGCCAGATGGTCGCCAACTGGGATCCGCACACCCACCCGATCGTGACGGAGGTCAGTGGCGTGGTCACATTCACGGATCTGATCGACGGCGTCACCGTCAACAAGCAGACGGACGACATCACTGGCCTGAGTACCTATGTGGTGCTCGACCCGAAGCATCGCAGCGGTGCCAAGGATATCCGGCCCATGATCAGCCTCACCGATGACAAGGGCAAGTCGTTGTTCATCCCGGGCACCGACGTGGCGGCCAAATACATGTTGCCACCCGGGGCGATCATCACGGTCGAGGATGGCACCAGGGTCGGGGTCGGCGACGTGCTGGCGCGCATTCCGCAGGAGACGTCCAAGACCCGTGACATCACAGGAGGCCTCCCGCGGGTGGCGGAACTGTTCGAGGCCCGCAAGGCGAAGGATCACGCGATTCTCGCGGAGACCAGCGGGATCGTATCGTTCGGCAAAGACACGAAGGGCAAGCAGCGGCTCGTGATCACCGACAAGGACGGCGAGGAACACGAATACCTGATCCCCAAGGGGCGCCATATCATGGTGTTCGAGGGGGAGACCGTGGAGCAGGGCGAGCCCATCGTTGACGGTCCTGCGGTATCGTCGGATATCCTGCGTCTCCGGGGGGTGGAGGCAATGGCCAACTATATCGTCGATGAGGTCCAGGACGTATACCGGCTGCAGGGTGTGAAGATCAATGACAAGCACATCGAGGTCATCGTGCGGCAGATGTTGCGCAAGGCGCGCATCATCGACCCGGGTGACTCGCGCTTCTTGCCCGGGGAACAGGTGGAGCGTGCGCGGTTCCTCGACGAGAATGAGACGGTGGAGGCGCAGGACAAGCGGCCAGCCACGGCCGAGCGACTCCTGCTCGGTATCACCAAGGCCTCGCTTGCGACCGAATCGTTTATCTCGGCAGCATCGTTCCAGGAGACCACGAGGGTTCTCACGGAGGCGGCGATCAGCGGCAAGAGCGACATGCTGAGGGGGCTGAAGGAAAATGTGATTGTGGGCCGCCTGATTCCTGCAGGGACCGGGCTCGCGCACCATCATGAGCGCCGGCGCAAGCGGACGGACGACATCCAGGAAGCGATCGAACTGAAGGGTGTTCTGGGTGGCAGCTCCGAACGGAAAGAGTCCGGCGACGAGGTGGCGTCAGCCTGACGTGGCTTGACACCCAACAGGTGTCTGCCTAGAATCGCGCACCTTGGCAGTCGGGCCCCCCTTCATAGAGGGGATAAGGCCTGTCGTCTGTTTTTCTGGCTGGAGAGACATGCCTACAATCAATCAGTTAGTCGCAAAACCGCGGGTGAGGCCGGGCAAAAAGAGCTCGGTGCCGGCGCTTGAGAGCTGTCCGCAGAAGCGCGGTGTGTGCACCCGTGTGTATACGACAACGCCGAAAAAACCCAACTCGGCGCTACGGAAGGTCGCGCGCGTACGGTTGACTAACGGTTATGAAGTCACGACTTATATCGGTGGCGAAGGGCATAACCTGCAGGAGCATTCGGTTGTGCTGATCCGGGGTGGTCGCGTCAAGGATCTTCCCGGGGTGCGCTATCATACGGTGCGCGGCGCTCTGGATACCGCGGGTGTAAACGATCGTCGGCAGGGTCGATCGAAATACGGGGCGAAACGCCCGAAGTCATAAAGCCATATCCCGCAGCGCCGCACAGTCTCTGTGCGGCGTTTTTATTCGTCAAATAAAGAACGACGGTTCTTGATCGCCAGGCCACGTTATGCCGAGAAGAAGAGAAGTACCCAAACGCGAAATACTGCCTGATCCGAAACACGGCAGCATGGTGATTTCGAAGTTCATGAACGTGATCATGCACAGCGGCAAGAAGTCAGCGGCCGAGAAGATCGTTTATGGCGCGCTTGACACGATTGCAAAACGCGGCAAGACCGACGCCATGGCTGTGTTCCAGCAGGCGCTCGACAACGTGCGCCCCATGGTCGAAGTAAAGAGCCGCCGCGTCGGCGGCGCCACCTATCAGGTACCCGTCGAGGTCCGGCCGGCACGTCAGACCGCGCTTGCCATGCGCTGGCTGGTCGAGGCGGCACGGGGCCGCGGCGAGAAGTCCATGGGGGCGCGTCTTGCCGCCGAGATGCTTGAGGCATCGGAGAAGCGTGGAAGTGCTGTGAAAAAACGCGACGAGATTCATCGCATGGCGGAGGCCAACAAGGCCTTCTCGCATTACCGCTGGTAAGGCCCAAGGAACCCTCTGTGGCACGCGCAACCCCTATCGAACGCTACCGTAACATCGGCATCATGGCCCATATCGATGCCGGGAAGACGACGACCACCGAACGGGTCCTGTTCTATACGGGCGTGTCCCACAAGATCGGAGAGGTCCATGAGGGTGCGGCCATCATGGACTGGATGGAGCAGGAGCAGGAGCGTGGCATCACCATCACCTCTGCGGCCACGACCTGTTTCTGGAAGGGCATGGGTGGGAATTACCCCGAGCACCGCATCAATATCATCGACACCCCGGGGCACGTGGATTTCACGATCGAGGTGGAACGCTCGCTGCGCGTACTGGATGGTGCCTGTGCCCTTTTCTGCGCGGTAGGCGGGGTTGAGCCGCAGTCCGAGACCGTATGGCGTCAGGCCAACAAATACGGTGTGCCGAGACTTGCGTTCGTGAACAAGATGGATCGCGCTGGCGCCAATTTTCTGCGCGTGATCGAACAGATCCGTACACGGCTCGGGGCCAAACCGGTGCCGATCCAGCTGCCGATCGGGGCCGAGGAGCGCTTCAAGGGCGTTGTAGATCTTGTGAAGATGAAGGCTGTCTACTGGGACGAGGCGACCCAGGGCATGCGCTTCGAGGAGCAGGAAATCCCGGCGGGCATGCTCGAGGAATGCAAGAAGTGGCGCGAAAATATGGTCGAGGCCGCTGCGGAAGCCTCCGAAGCGCTGATGGACAAGTATCTGACTGAGGGTGATCTCGAGATCGCCGAGATCAAGCAGGGACTGCGTGCCCGCACGCTGAACGCGGAGATTGTGCTCGCACTGTGTGGTTCCGCGTTCAAGAACAAAGGCGTACAGTGCATGCTCGACGCCATCATCGATTATCTGCCCTCGCCTGCGGACAAGCCTCCGGTGAAGGGTCAGCGCGATGACAAGGACCGCACGCCGGACCAGCGTACCGCTGACGATAGCGCGCCGTTTGCGGCGTTGGCGTTTAAAATCGCGACCGACCCGTTCGTGGGACAGCTTGTGTATTTCCGGGCGTACTCGGGTGTGCTGAAGTCGGGCGACAGCGTGTTCAATCCCGTGAAGAGCAAGAAGGAGCGTATCGGGCGTCTCCTGCAGATGCATGCAAACCATCGGGAAGAGATCAAGGAGGTCTGCGCGGGCGACATCGCCGCCGCGGTGGGCCTCAAGAACGTTGTAACCGGAGACACATTATCTGATCCGGACAAGGTGATCGTGCTTGAGCGGATGGAGTTTCCGGAGCCGGTGATCTCGCAGGCGGTGGAGCCAAAGACCAAGGCCGACCAGGAAAAGATGGGCATGGCCCTGTCCCGGCTGGCCCAGGAGGATCCGTCTTTCCGCGTACGTACGGATGAGGAGAGCGGGCAGACGATCATCTCCGGCATGGGTGAACTCCACCTCGAAATCATCGTCGACCGGATGCGGCGCGAGTTCGGTGTCGAAGCGAGCGTCGGCAAGCCGCAGGTGGCCTACCGGGAAACGATCCGCAAGGTGGTCGAACAGGAGCACAAATTCGCCAAACAGACCGGCGGACGCGGACAGTATGGCCACGTGTTCCTGAAGCTCGAACCGCAGGAACCGGGCAAGGGTTTTGAGTTTGTCGACGGCATCAAAGGCGGTGTCGTGCCCCGCGAATACATCCCGGCGGTCGAGAAGGGTGTGCGCGAATCGCTGGAGCGCGGCATTATCGCCGGTTATCCGGTGGTGGACGTGAAGGTCACGCTGTTCTACGGCTCGTATCACGAGGTCGACTCGTCCGAAAACGCGTTCAAGATGGCCGCGAGCATGGCATTCCGGGAAGGTGCGCTGAAGGCGAATCCGGCGCTGCTCGAACCGATCATGTCGGTCGAGGTGGTGACGCCGGAGGAGTATATGGGCAGTGTGAACGGGGATCTGAGTTCCCGCCGCGGGGTCATTCAGGCGATGGAGGAAGCGCCGGCCGGCAAGATCGTGCG
>JAJYDT010000158.1 GCA_021777335.1 Pseudomonadota bacterium
GCCGACCAGATACAGCAGCAGCGGCACGGCCAGGATGGATCCTCCGCCGCCGATGAGGCTAAGGGAAAAGCCGACCGCGAAACCCGAAATCACCGACAGCACATGCTGTCCGGTGCTCAGTGCGACATGCGTCGCGGCAAACTCAGGAGGCATCGGCTGGCTCAGTTAGGTGCCGGCTGCCGCCCGGCTGTGTGTGGTGCGGTGGGTCGATCTCGTCCGCAGCCCGTCCCGGTCTGCAGCCAGCAGACCGGACAACCGCAAGACGGTTCCATCCTGGCGAGGGGCAGGGTGTCCGACCTATGCCCGGCAATTCGATGGCCACTGCAATGACCTCTATTTTTTACGCCTGCGCATCGGTGGTCAAGGCTGCCGGATCGAGCTCTCCAGTAAAAAGTAGGTCTTCCGGTTAGTCTTTTTAGTCTTTAGACGGGCAGCTAAGCCGCACTTCGACCAATTGCGATTCTGGAGCGTGTCGTGAGAATTGGCGCAACAAGGGTATGCCACGGGTGCCGCCGGCAGTCCATTTTCTGAAGGCGCAGTCAAATTGATGCCGACCGGCGTTCTTTATATCAAGAGGGTGCTCCGGCCCCGGGCTCGAACGCTGCCTTTGCGTCAGGTGGCGAAGCCGGACGGCCGGGCCGACGCACAGCGCCAGGCAAAGGTCCAACCCTCGTTGCGAAGGTGCGCAAGGACAGGCTCGCCTGCAGTCCGGGCTTCCCGTCGCCCGACCTTGGCTGCGCAGTGCTTTCTCCCGTGCCACCAGACAGGTGTGTTACATGTTATTATTAAAAATAACAACTTACAATGTATTTATAAGGTTGATTCGAAATTATAACGGGACATGCCACAGAGGTGGTCCGTATACCGTATATGCCGAATCGTGACGTTGCCAGCGGGTATTTTGATTTGAATCAAGGCTGCCGGTTTCGGCTTGTGTTGCCGTGTTGGCATTGAAACCCGGACCGGAATCATGACCCGGCGGTGAGACTGCGGAGAAGATCATCGCAACCGCGCAAGACATCGAAGGACGGATACGGATTCGCGTTTCCGTCGATTTAGACAGGGTAGCGGCAGTCAGGGTAGAGTCGACCAGGCGGACGAATGCCAGCCGTATCCTGGAAGGCAGGCCGGTGAACGAGGCGCTGCAGGCGTTGCCCCTGCTGTTCAGCATCTGCGGCGTCGCCCAGGCGAGCGCCGGCATGGCGGCGTGTGAGGAAGCCCAGGGTATTGCAGCAACCGGGGCTGAGCGTGCGCGGCGCAGCCTTCTGGTCGCTGCCGAATCTGTTCGGGAGCATGCCGGCCGGCTGCTGCTTGACTGGCCGAGGCTGTTCATCGATGCCCCGCCGCGGCTCGAGGACCTCGCTGTTCTGCACCGGAGCGTGGTCGCTCTGCGGTGCGCGCTCGGTGGAGGAATATGGCAGGCCACGGCCGGCGGAGTGCCGCCAGATATGGACCTGAGCGTTGCCAGCGAACAATTGTCCGAGATCGACGCGGCGCTTGCGCACGGCATCTTCGCCATGTCCGCAGACGATTGGCTGCAGATTCGCGACAGGACAGCATTGCGGGAATGGTATCGCCGCGCGACAACCGTCGCTGCACGTACTTTGGGAGCGGTTGAGGACTGCCGGCTGGCAGAACTCGGTCGCAGCAGTGTCGGAGTTCTGCCACGCATCACGCCGGGCACGTTTTCCGCGGTCCTGGATGCGGATACGGCCGACAGGTTCACCGCCCGTCCGGTATGGGACGGGCGGGCCTGCGAGACGGGTCCTCTTGCGCGCCAGAGCCGACGCAGCCTGGTAGCCGAGATGCAGCGTCTGCAGGGAAATGGTTTGATGACGCGGCTTGTGGCACGCCTGACGGAGCTCGCTTCTTTGCCGCGCAGAATGGGGCGCTATCTGCAGGTGATGCACGGTGGCACCGGACGGCGTACGCTGCGCGGCAGCGGCGGCGGGGCATCGGCCACGCAATCCGGCACAGGCATCGTCGAGACCGCGCGCGGTTGCCTGGTGCATCGTGTGAGTCTGCGCGGCGGTATCGTTGAGCGTTACCGGATCGTGGCGCCGACAGAGTGGAATTTTCATCCCGAAGGGGCGCTGGTGCACGCGCTCCTGGCCCTGCCGGTCACGGGTGTGCAGGAACTTCGGCGCCGCGTGGCCATGCTGGTCGTCGCACTGGATCCCTGCGTGGAGCACGAGGTGATTGTCGAACCGGCCCCTACGGAGGACCTGTAGAAATGTGTCTGGCCATACCTGCCCGAGTAGTCCGGCTTCTGGATGACGACAAGGCGCTGATCGACGTGGGCGGCGTGCACAATGAAATCTCGCTGGGACTGGTCGAGGATGTCGCTGTGGGCGACTACGTTATCGTCCACGTCGGCTATGCGATCGCGCGTCTGGACGCGGACGAGGCGGACCGGACGCTCGCTCTGTTCGCACAGATGGTGAGTGAGCACGAGGGATCATCCGGTGAAATACATTAGCGAGTTTCGCGACGGGCGTGTTGCTTCGGCCATCGCCGCTGCCATCGCACACGAAGCCGACCCGGCACGCGACTACCACTTGATGGAGTTCTGTGGTGGGCACACGCATGCGATTTTCCGCTACGGCATCCAGGATCTGTTGCCGCCCAACATCCGGCTGGTTCATGGTCCGGGCTGCCCGGTGTGCGTGCTGCCCATAGGTCGCCTGGACAGCGCGATCGAACTGGCTGGGATCCCGAACGTCATGCTGTGCAGCTATGGCGACATGCTGCGGGTGCCGGGCTCGCGCAAGCGCAGTCTGCTCAAGGCCAGGGCCGAGGGGCGCGACGTTCGCATGGTCTATTCGTGCGCCGAGGCCATCCGGCTCGCGGTCGATAATCCGGGGAAGGAAGTGGTGTTTTTCGCAATCGGCTTCGAGACGACCACGCCACCGACTGCGGTGGCAATC
>JAJYDT010000159.1 GCA_021777335.1 Pseudomonadota bacterium
CTACTCCAACACTTCGAAGGGGACGGGACTTTCCACCGAGGTGCGTGTCACCTCGAGCTGCGTGCGCGGCAGCGGCGGCAACCGGGGCACTTGACCCGGAACTTTCCCGCCGCGCTCGCCCCGCTTCTGGTTCGAAAGGCGCGTGCGCGGTTGAGTTGCCGGCGCCGACGGCGCCGCGTTCTGTCGTGTCTCATCTGAACGCCAGCGCTCGACACGGGCCCGGCGCCGGCGTGCCCGAAGCTCCCCTCGGTCCGCCCGTGCCGCGATCAGCGCATCGTTGTCCGCAAGACACTGTCGAACGAGCTCGGGATCCGCGCCCTTTGCGCGTCGGCCATCCCGGGCGCGGATCTCGTTCCACTCCCAGAGCGACAGGCGCGGCCAGGCCGCATTCAACCACGGAACCTGAAGGTGCCCGCCCTGCGGCAGGTCGAGCCAGATCGAGGAGATGTCGCGCGGATCAATGCGCACAACGCGCTTGATGTCGGGGTCGACGTACGGCGCCAGGGCATCGCCGCGATAGCGCAGGCAGTGCCAATCGATGCCGGCCGGCTTGACCGCGCGAAGTGCGTGCGGCAGCAGATCCGTAAAGAGTGTCTGCGGGTCGGCCGGGTGCGGCGGCACCACTACCCCCTGCGGCGTACGCCACGCGGCTTCCCAAGCGGCAAGAGGCGCCATACCGAGGGTGCGATGGCGCTCGTGATGGTAGGCAGTGATTTCGTTGGTGAACCAGAGCTCGAGGTCCTGCAAGGTCAGAATCGCATCCTGCGCCGGGTAGGGGCTGCGCTTGCCGAGAATTTCGTTAAACGTGTTGCCGGGAATGAGACGCATCCGTCGCATGAACGTGCCGATCAGGCGCTCGATGCTGCCGCCGAATCGCGGCGTGCGAGCGGGCCGATAGCCGTTCTCGATGTGCTGGCGCTTGCAGCCCATCCGAAACGAGGCGGAGCGGAATTCCGCCCCGTTGTCCGTGTAGATGTACTGCGGACGACCGAATACCGGCCAGGGCCCCTTCGCGCCGATGGCCTGGAGCCACTCCTCCTTGGGGTAGATGGCGTGCCGAAGACAGAGCGCCACACTCAAGCGGCTCGGCGCCTCGAGCGTGAGCACAAATCCGGTGATGACGCGCGTGCAGACATCGATTGCGATCGTGAGCCAGGGGCGCCCCAGTGGGCCGCGGTCCCGGGCATCGACGATATGCGTGTCCACCAGGGTGTGATCAATTTCGACTCGGGAGAGCGCGTGGGGGGCGTCAGCGGAACCGCGCACCAGGCGGCGCCTGCCCCGGACCTCCCGCGCCACGTGGGGCGGCAGAACCTCCGGATCGGCCTTCAGCCCTTTGATCCGCCCGAGGATGGTCTCGCGCGCCGGAACCGCCTTCCCCATGGCCGCGCAGTCGCCGCGAATCGCTTCGTACACCGACCGGACCGAGCAGTTCCCGCTGCGCTTGAGCCGCTCTTCGACGGCGAAGCGAATAATGGCGTCCACCGCCGGATCGAGGGTCCGTTGGCCCGGTTGCACGCCGCGCCGACCCGGCAGGAGTCCCATGAGGTCGCCTGCGCGCTGGTAGCGGCGCAGCCACCGGCGTACGGTGCGCGCGGAGACGCCAAGAGACTTCCCCAAGCGATGGGCCTCGTCACCGCTCAGCTCACGTCCATCAGCGTAGGGCTTCAACATCTGCTCACGAACCGCCAGCTGCGCCAGCTGCTCCTCAGTGATACTCGAAACGGCACCCGGTCGTGGCTCGCGCTCGCCGGGGCGCGCGTCGGCGCGCCTCACCTCAGCGCGCGCGACGATGCGCGTCTCACCCGTTTCGAGGTCCTTGACCAGCAGCCGATTGAGTGAGAGCGCATGGAGCAGCTGCAGCGAAGTGGCGCCGAGCCTGAGGCGTGTCCCCGGCGAGAACGGAATGTCCTCCGGGTGCACCGAGACGGGCGAAGGGCCTGCCTCGGTGAGCGAGGTTGGTTCGCGATTCGGCACGCTTGCGGCGTCACCTTCCTTCGCAGCCGCACGCCGAGGAAGTGAGTTTCTGGATTCCATACGATCCCCTTCGAGGCTACTCTCCGGGCACGAAGCCTCTAACCGCCGCCGGAAGCGCGGAACGGTATTCGCGCTCCGGCAGGCAATACTTGACGCTCGGGGACCTGCCCGATTCTTGACGCGGGATCAGGAAGGCGCAGATACTGTGCGCGACAACAGATGCGCCGAAGAACGTCTCTGTCGCCGCGGCGGACCCGGACGCCTCATCGTGCGGGTCCGCTGCGCCTCTTCCCCGAACCAGGATTGACTAGCTCAAGCATTCGGTTCGCGCGTATGTTGCCGACCTCCTCTCGCGCCACGCGGGCGCGTCTGTTGCAGGGCGAGTCTGCGTCCCGGCATGTGATTCAACGGATGAGCTTGCCCTTCCTCGCGCCATGACGCAAGAATTTCGCCTCTATTGAATTTCGAGTGGACGATGCGGCCTGAGGTGGCACGGTTTCCCCGGTAGTCCACGGGCCGCAGCCGACCGACGGCCCGGCGCCTGCCAGCAGCCGGGCCAGGCGGTCGGGCGAGCGCAGCGAGCGCCGGTGGACCCACCGGGGAAACCTCCTCCAGGTGGCACTGAGCGCGCTTTGCTGCGGTACGATGTCGCCTCACAGTAGATGGTCTGGTTGCAATGGTCACAGAGAAGATCTTCGAGACGGCTTTGGGCATCAGCAGTCCCTGGTTCATCGCAGGGATGAACTTCGATCAGAGCCAGAGAAAGCTCAATATCCGCGTCGACTTCGAGGTCGGCAGCCGCTTCGCCGTGCCGGGGCAGGCCGGTGAGCACCCGGTGCATGACACGGTGAGCAAGACCTACCGGCACCTGAACTTCTTCCAGTACGAGTGCGTGCTCGAGGTGCGTATCC
>JAJYDT010000046.1 GCA_021777335.1 Pseudomonadota bacterium
GCACTGGCAGCCGCCGTGCCGGGGACACAGGTGCTTGCACCACGCCCACTGGGGGCGCTCGCGCCACTGCTGTCATCGGCTGCCCTCGTTGTCGGCGTTGACACCGGCCTGCTCCATCTTGCCGCCGCCTACGGGCGCCCGACCGTTGCGATCTATGTGGACAGTGACCCGCAGCTCAACGGCGTCTGCGCCGGGATGGGCGGGGTTGCCATGAACGTCGGGCGCGGGGATGGCGCGCCGTCTCCGGGCGAGGTGCTCGCCGTGATCCAGTCATTGCCAGATCTCACACCATGTCCCTGAGCCGCCTCGCCTACGTCTCGCTCTTAAGACTCATGCTGCCGGTTGCGTTCGCCAGGCTCGCGGTCAAGGGGCTCAGGCAGCGGGGCTACTGGCAGGGCTGGGGGCAACGGCTTGGTTTTGTCTCACGCCATGAAGGCGTCCTCTGGATCCATGCCGTGTCCGTCGGCGAGGTGCGCGCGGCGGCGGCACTGGTGCGCGCGCTCCACGAGACCTATCCGGACCGGCGGCTCCTCGTCACTACCACGACACCGACGGGCGCCGACCAGGCGCGCGCGCTCCTGGGGCACCTCGCGGCGCACACCTACCTGCCCTACGATTCTCCCTCGGCCGTTGAACGCTTCCTGACACGGACAAAACCTTCGGCGCTGCTTGTGATGGAGACCGAGATCTGGCCGGTCCTGTACGAGCGCTGCGCACGCCGGGGCATCCCGGTGTGTCTCCTGAATGCCCGTCTTTCGATGCGCTCGTTCAGGCGCTACCAGTGGATACCGAACCTCATTCGGCAGACCCTTGGGCACATCCGTCTCATCGCCGCGCAGACCGAAGCTGATGCCGGGCGTCTCATCCGCCTCGGGGCAGAGGCCCCATGCGTGCACGTCGCCGGCAATCTCAAGTTCGATCTCGTGTTGCCGGAGGGCATCGCACAGGCTGGCGCACACCTGCGCGCGTGCTTTCAGGGCGCGGGGCCGGTGTGGATCGCCGCGAGCACCCACGATGGCGAGGAGGAGATCGTGCTCAGGGCGCATCTGACGCTGCGCTCCCGCTACCCGGACCTCGGCCTTATCCTCGCGCCACGCCACCCCGAGCGCGCGAGCGCCCTCGCGCGCCTGTGTGAGCGCCACGGACTCAACCCCGTGTGGCGCAGCCGCGGCACGAACCAGGTGATCGAACGCGCGCGATCCCTGCTGCTCGCCGACACGCTTGGCGAGCTGCCGCTTCTGCTCGCGGCCGCCAAGGTCGCCTTCATGGGAGGAAGTCTCGTCCCGGCCGGAGGGCACAACCTGCTCGAGCCGTGCGCCCTCGGTGTGCCGGTCGTGTTCGGGCCACATATGTTCAACTTTGCGGAGATCGCGCGGCTCGTCAACGAGCGCGGGGCGGGTCGTCAGATCAGCGGGCCCGCACCCCTTGCGGACATGGTCGAATATTATCTTGCGAACCCTTCGGCGTGTGACCACGCCGCCGAGGCCGGCCGGGCCATCATCCACGATCACCGCGGCGCAGTGGCGCGCACGCTTGCCCTGCTCGAACCCCTGATCACATCGGCGCGTGCGTTGTCCTGAACGCTACGCCCCGGCGGGTGGCCATACGCGCACCGAGCGTTTCGATTTCGGCCTTGGTGAGCAACCGCGCGGCCAGCGGCAGGAGCTCGGTGTTTTCGAGCGCGACGTGGGATTCGCTTAAGGATGCGAATGCAAACGCCGGCGCCGCCAGCGCCTGGTACAGGAGCTCCGGGCGGGCAAACCCCGGGGCGAGCGTTGTCCACAGGGCGTCGAGCGCGCCGTGCTGCCGGACAAGCTCCGCAACGAGCGCGTCTGCCCCGCGCGTGAGGATCACCGGGAACAGATCTTTTTCTTCATCCTCATGGTGGTCTCGTCCCGCAGTGGAAAAATAACGGTGCACCGCAACGAGCGTCGCGGTGTCTTCCTCCCGGCGCGCGACGGCCGCAAGGCCCCGGGCGTACCGCAGGACGCGGTCGTGGCAGGCCCGCAGCATCCCGAGGGGGTCATCGAAACCGGGGGCCGGGGCGGGAAAGGACATCGTTTACCTCACGAGCGCAAGGATGTCCCGAAACCCCGGATGGGACGCATCACGCAGCCATTCGTACACCACCGACTCCGTGGTGGGCAGTCCGATGTGCGCCTGACGCAGCCTATGAAGTGCGTGCTCACTATCGGTATCAAACCTGCTGCATATGGCATCTGCGACGACCGAAACCGAAAACCCAAGGGGCACGAGATCGAATGCGGTCTGCAGCACGCAGATGTGTGCCTCGACACCGCCGATGATGACCGAGCGCCGCCGGCGCCCGATCGCCTGGAGGATCCCGGGAACCCTGCCACACGAAAACGAGGTCTTGTCGAACACGGGTGTATCTGCCGGCAGGACCTTTGCAAGACCTTCATCGAGCGGCCCCAGGCTCTGCACGGACTGCCGCGTCGCGATTACCGGAATTCCGAGGTGCCCCGCTGCGGTGGCGAGAATGCCGAGACGACGGCGCAGCGCCGGCTGTCGCCCCGCAGGCATGGCCTCGAGCAGCCGGCTCTGCAGATCAACGAGCAACAGGACACTTCCGTCGGCATCGAGCAGCGCGGGGGCGTTCGTTCCCGCTCCCTGACCCTTCAGGCGGGAGGGCAACGGCATGGTCAGTAAACCGCCATGCCCGGATCGACGTCACGTGCCCAGGCATCGACCCCGCCCGTCAGGTTATAGAGCTGGCTGAACCCCTGCCGCTCCAGGAACGTGGCCACCTGCAGGCTGCGGACCCCGTGGTGGCACAGAACGACAATCTCGCCCTCCGCGGGCAGCTCGGCAAGGCGCTGCGGGATCTCGCGCATGGGGATGTGGTGTGAACCGGGAAGCTTGCAGAGTGCGTATTCCCAGGGTTCGCGCACATCAAGCACGAACGGGGGGTCGTTGACCCCAAGACGCTGCTTCAGTTCCCGCGCGGTGATGGCACGCATGGCAGCGCCATCAGAACACGAACTGCGCGGGGGGCTCGGCGTGGCGCAGCGGGGGGCACATGGTTTCGATCAGCGAGGTTTCGCGCCATCCGAGGTCGTCTCCGAGCCGCTCGATACGCCTTAATTCCATTGCCGGCGCGCGCCCGATCACCGCCACGATCCGCCCTCCTTCACGGAGGCTCGTGCGAAACGACGGCGCGAGCTCGGGCACTGAACCTGTGAGCACGATCGCATCGTAGGGTGCGTGCCGAGGCCAGCCGTGGGCAGCGTCACCGACCTCACAGGACACGTTGGTGACACCGTGCGCGGCAAGGCGCGCGCTGGCATTTTGCTTGAACCCGGGGTGGATCTCGACGGTATGGACGTTCGCCGCGAGCCCTGCGAGCAGCGCGGTGAAGTAACCGCTGCCGGTGCCCACCTCGAGCACCCGGTCGCCGGGGCTGAGGTCGAGCTCCTGCAGGAGACGCGCCTCGAGCTTCGGGGCCAGCATGACCTCACCCCGGCCAAGCGGTATCTCCATGTCGGCAAACGCAAGCGCGCGATACGCGGCGGGCACGAAGTCCTCGCGCGGAGCGCGCGCGATCGCATCCAGCACGCGCTCATCCAGCACATGGTACGGGCGGATCTGCTGACGGATCATGTTGAAGCGCGCCGCTTCGAAGTTCATCGACCGGATTCCCCGGAGAAAAGGGAGGCTAAGCCTAAGCCGTTTGCCACCCGCGCGCAAGCGCGTCGTGGCCCCGGAATACGCCGGTCCGCTCGCCTTTCACGGCAAATGCGATCAGTGATTTGCGCAGGCCCGGCACCGTGTCCCGCAAGGCGCTGCCAAGCGAGATGACCCGGCGAATCCCGGGGCGCCAGCGGCGCGATTTGAGATAGGAAACCTCGGCGGTGCGAAAGCCTGCCTCCGCGAGCAGGAGCGCGAGCTCGTCGGCCGTGAACTCGCGGTTATGGCGCACGGGATAGAACGAGCGGCCATGTTCCAGTACGGGCTCCGCGTACAGATAGTGCTCGCGATAATCCCAGGTGATGTTTCTGCCGCGCAAAAGCCGCCAGCGGTTACGGAAACAGGCAACGTTCGGGACATCGATCTCGAGCACGCCGCCCGGCTTCAGCACGCGGTGCATCTCGCGCACCGCCGGCAGGTGCGAGTGCGAGAAGTGTTCGAGTACCTGGCAGCAGGTAACCCCATCGAAGGTGCCGGAAGGATACGGCAGCGCCTCAACCTCGACATTACAGGCGTGGAACGGGATTCCGCGTACGACCTCCGGGAACGTCGCACGCCGGTCGCGGTAGTCGACGCAATGACAGTCGTGGCCAAGGAGTGTGAGCAGCGCGGGCAGCAGTCCGCGCCCGCTCCCGATATCGAGCACACGCCTCCTGCCTTCAAGCGCGGTTGCGATCAAGACAAACCGGTCGATGCTCCCGCGAAACTGGTCATCGAGTTCCGCATCGTCGCGCGGATAGAGGCGCCCGGCATCCCTCAGGGCCAGGGCCTCACGCATCACGGCACGGTGTCTTGCATGCATGGATAGGTCTGCCCGGAGACTGGCTCAGGGCGGGCAGTGTACGCGAGCCGGGCAGCCAGCGTAAGACATGCCGCATGCCGCCCGCCGCATTGCATTTACAGGGGGAATGTTTTAGCGTGACCTCATGGAAAAAGGCGGGCTTACTGTCATGAATCGGGAGAAGCTGTTGGCCGAGTCCGGCCCGTTTGCACTGGATTCGTCGCTGCGTGTGCCGCTCGCGGGCTCGCGCAAGATCTATGTTGAAGCCGCAGCGGGCGTCCACGTGCCGATGCGCGAGATTGACCTGCCGGGCGACAGGGAGGGCCGCCTCTGGATTTATGACACTTCCGGCCCCTATACGGATCCGGCGGTCGCCATCGATCTCGCGCGTGGCCTTCCGCCCCTGCGCGGGTCATGGATCGAGGGGCGCTGCGACACCGAAGCCACCGGCGGGACGCGTCCGCGGCGCCGGGCACGTTCCGGCTCCTGCGTCACCCAGCTGCACTATGCGCGCCGCGGCATCATCACGCCCGAGATGGAATTTGTTGCCGTGCGCGAGAACCAGCGCGCAACCGATGGACGCGGCCCCGGGATCACGCCGGAGTTCGTGCGCGACGAAGTCGCGCGCGGGCGCGCCATCATCCCGGCCAACATCAATCACCCCGAGCTCGAGCCGATGGTCATCGGCCGCAACTTCCTCGTGAAGGTGAACGCCAACATCGGAAACTCGGCCGTGACCTCCGGGATCCAGGAGGAGGTGGAGAAACTCGTGTGGGCGGCGCGCTGGGGCGCCGATACGGTCATGGACCTCTCCACCGGACGGCACATCCACGAGACCCGGGAGTGGATCCTGCGCAATGCCCCGGTTCCGATTGGCACCGTCCCGATCTATCAGGTGCTTGAGAAGGCCGGTGCGCCCGAGGATCTGACCTGGGCGCTGTTCCGCGACACACTTATCGAGCAGGCCGAGCAGGGGGTTGACTATTTCACGATCCACGCGGGTGTGCGCCTTGCCTACGTGCCGCTCACTGCGCGACGCGTCACCGGTATCGTCTCCCGGGGCGGCGCGATCATGGCCAAATGGTGTCTCGCGCACCACCAGGAGAACTTCCTCTACACGCATTTTGAGGAGATCTGCGAGATCATGCGGGCATATGACGTCGCGTTCTCGCTCGGCGACGGCCTGCGTCCCGGCTCGATTGCGGATGCGAACGACGCCGCGCAATTCGCCGAGCTCGATACGCTGGGTGAGCTGACCCGGGTGGCATGGCGGCACGACGTCCAGACAATGATCGAGGGACCGGGCCACGTGCCCATGCACCTCATCAAGGAAAACATGGACCGGCAGTTTGCGGCATGTCACGAGGCCCCCTTCTACACGCTCGGACCGCTTACGACCGATATCGCGCCCGGATACGATCACATCACCTCGGCGATCGGCGCGGCCATGATCGGCTGGTATGGCACGGCCATGCTGTGCTACGTGACACCCAAGGAACACCTTGGGCTTCCGGACAAACAGGACGTCAAGGATGGCCTGATTGCCTACCGGATCGCCGCACATGCGGCTGACCTCGCAAAGGGGCATCCGGCGGCCAGGCGTCGCGATGACGCGCTGAGCCGGGCACGTTTCGAGTTCCGCTGGAACGACCAGTTTCATCTCGCGCTCGACCCGGATACGGCGGCCGCTTTTCATGACGAGACACTGCCGAAGGAGTCGGCCAAGAGCGCGCACTTCTGCTCGATGTGCGGCCCGAAATTCTGCTCGATGAAGATCACCCAGGAAGTACGCGACTACGCGGCAGACCACGGTCTCAGCGAAACAGTCGCGATCGACGCAGGCCTGAGGGAGAAGGCCGCCGAATTCCGCGCCGACGGGGCGCGACTCTACCGCAAGATCTAGATGCCCGACGACGAGTTCCACGCGCACGGCGCGCACGAGCACGAGGTTCACCGTGCGGCACTGCGCGGCGGACTTGCGCAGTGGATCGCCATTTTCACGGCCCTCCTGTCGACCTTTGGCGCGGTGGTGAGTTACCAGGGCAACCTCGCGCAGAACGAGGCGCTGCTCTACAAGAACGAGGCCGTGCTCAAGCAGACGCAGGCGGCCGACCAGTGGAATTTCTACGAGGCGAAGAGCTCCAAGGGCCGCCTGATGGAGTTCGCATCGGAGATGCTGCCCGCGCGGGCGCGCTATTACCGGCAGCGGGGGGCGCGCTATGAGCGGGAGAAGCACGCCATCAAGGCGCATGCGCAGGCGCTCGAACGGGAATTCCGGCATGCGAACGACCGGAGCGCGCGCTTCATGGCGCCTCACTACCGCCTGGCCCAGGCCATGACGCTGATCCAGATCGCGATCTCGCTCGCCTCGGTCACCGCGCTCACACGCCGCCGGTGGCTGCTGTTATTCGCCGGGATCGCGGCGCTTGGCGCCGTCTGGCTCTGGGTCGCGGCGTTCCTCGGTCTGCCATGAAACGTGTGTTGTATGACTGGTATGGCGGCAACATGTGGCTGTTCCATGTGATCAACGATTTCCGCCCTCCGGCATGGAATCACTTCATGCGTCTCGTGTCTGCGGCTTCTGACCACCGCAGCTTCGCGCGCTATGTCACCGTGCTGTGTGCGATCGGGGTGGCTGCCGTGGCGCGCGCACTCGTGCGTCGCCACGGCGAGGCGGCCGCGTTCCGCTGGTTCACCGTGCTGTGCGTGTTTTCCCTCGGTACGGCACTTGACCACAGCGTGGTCCACGCGATGAAAATGTGGTTCGCGTGGCCGCGGCCAGGGGTCGTGCTGCCCCCGGGGCGGTACATCGGCCACGCACGGGGTCTTGGGACCAGCTTTCCGAGCGGACATGCCTCATTTGCCACAGTGCTCGCGGTCGCGGTGTGGCCAACTGCGCCGTTCGTGATCCGGATACTGCTCGCGACCGGCGTTGCGCTCGTGTGCGTGTCGCGCGTGAGCCTCGGACTGCACTTCCCGGCAGATGTCGTTGGCGGCGTCCTGGTCGGATGGTTGCTTGCCACATTCGTGCAGCGGATGCTCGGCGGGCTCTGGCGCGTCGTCACGCGCAGGCGCCACGCGGTACCATGAACCAGAACATCCCGATCATGGTGATGACGCCGGAGACAAAGTGCGGCTATTGCACCAACTCGAAATGCTGTACCTACATCACACAGAAGATTGACGGGCCACGATCCCATGACGACTTCGATCACCTGCTCTGGCAGGTCTCCCATCATGGCGTCAGCGTCTACAAGGACAGCGACGGCTGGTATCTCCTGTTTGAGACCCGCTGCGACCACCTCGCCACGGGCGGCCGTTGTGGCATCTACGAGACCCGCCCACAGATCTGCCGCGACTATTCCAATGATTACTGCGAGTTCGACGAACCCGCGGAACGTCACTTCAAGCTGCTCTTCAACGACTACGAGAGCCTCAGGCAGTATCGGGAACAGCGTTTCCGCCGGGGAACTCGCGCGGCAGGATCTCGTCGAACGAAGAGACCCCGGAGAACTCGCCGCAGTCCTTGATAGCGCCCCCGGAGTCCGGCTGACGGATCGCGAGCGTGTAGGCGATGCCGTAGGCCTTCGCCGACCGTAGCACCGGCAGGCTGTCGTCGATAAGCAGCGTAGCGTGCGGCGTGAACCGCTCGAGCCTTGCAAACCGCGCCCAGAATTCCCGATCCTCCTTGGGGCAGCCAAGGTCGTGCGCGCAGACCACGGCGTCAAAATACCGGTCCAGATTGGTGCACGCGAACTTGAGCGTCATGGTCTTCATGTGCGCGTTGGTCACGAGCACCAGACGCTTGCCAAGCGCCCGCAGCGCGGTGAGCAGATCCTGTGCGCCTGGACGCCAGGCGATCATATGGGATACCTCGGCCTTGAGGGCGGCAATATCGAGACCGAGCTCACGCGACCAGTGGTCCACGCAGTACCAGTGAAGCGTGCCCTCCGCCGCGCGGAAGCGCCGTGCGAGCTCATCACGCGCATCGGCAAGCGGCATCTCGAAACAGGTCGCGTAATGTCGTGGCAGATGTTCCTGCCAGAAGTGGTTGTCGAAACGCAGATCGAGCAGCGTGCCGTCCATATCGCACAGCACGGTCTCGACGCCGGACCAGTCAATCATGAAGTGGTACACCAGCTCCTTTCGCTAACATCATGGAACACCGCAGGATTTACAGAAGAGCCTGTTTTGCAGCAGGCAACCCCGGAAATTCTCGACTAAACTTGGACAACAGACATGATAACAAAAGTGGGCTGCCCGCTGTGCACATCCGATGGCGGACAGGTGATCTATCGGGACGGGGGATGCCGGGTGGTAATTGCAGAGGAGGCGGTACAGACAGGGGTGTGCCGTGTGATCCTTGATGATCATGTGGCGGAGATGACGGACCTTTCGGTTGAGCGGCGCGGCCACCTGATGGCGCTCGTGTTCGCAACCGAGGCTGCCGTGCGCGCAGCGCTGCATCCGGACAAGGTCAATCTCGCCTCGCTGGGCAATCAGGTGCCGCACCTGCACTGGCATGTGATCCCGCGCTTTTACGACGATGCCCACTTTCCGGATCCCATATGGGCGAGCCCGCGGCGCACAGCGCGGGCGCGCCGCATCGACACCGAGACAATCCGCCGATCCCTCCGGGATACGCTTGCGGGCGGGGAGGGTTCGTGAGCGCCAGCCTTGTCAGCACGGAACCCCAGAAAAAGGTCCTCCGGATCCTCGTCATCGACAGCTCGCGCGTCTCACGCAAGGTGATCAGCCGGGCGCTCGCGAATGAGATCGACGCCGCCGGCGTCGATATCACGGCCGTGGGCACGGCGCAGGAGGCGGTCCAGGTCCTGAAGCATCTGCGCTTTGATCTCATCACCTGTTCGATCCTGCTTCCGGACATGTACGGAATCGAGCTCTGCAAGATGATCCGCAAGACCGACGCACACCGGTTCACCCCCTTCATTGTCGTGACCGCCGAGCCGCACGCGCGGCTGATGCGCGAAGGGTTCTCCGCCGGGGTCACTGACTATTACAACAAGACACAGGGCTTCAAGGATTTCGTGCATTTCATCCGCGGCTTTGCGGAGCGCCACGCCGGCCTCGTCGGCAAGGTCCTGTATCTTGAGGACAGTGACGCGGACGCGGAGGTCACCCGGAGCATCATGGAGCGTCACGGCCTGGAGGTCGTGCGGGTCGTGAGCGCCGAGCAGGCGCTCAAGGTGGTGGACGGGGGCTTCGACCTGATCGTCGCCGACTTCTTCCTCAAGGACGACCTGTCCGGCGGTGATTTTCTGCACACCATCCGTTGCGGACTGCGATACTCGCGCGAGGAACTGCCGGTTTTGATGATGACCGCGAACGAGGACCGCACGATGCAGGCCGAGATCTTCCACGCGGGCGGAAACGACTTCGTGACCAAACCGGTGATGGAGGAAATCCTGATCTCGCGGATACGCTCACTGCTGCTGATCAAGCAGCAGTTTCACCAGCTGCGCAGGCAATCCGAGGAACTGGGCCGCAAGGCAACCACGGACAGTCTTACCGGTACCCACAACAAGCGTTATCTGATGGAGCGCGCGGCGTCTGCGCTGTCTGATCTCGACACCTATCCGGCGTGGCTCGCGCTGATCGATCTCGACCACTTCAAGCAGATCAACGATCAGCATGGCCATCTCGTGGGCGACCAGGTGCTCGAAGGCCTGGGTGCGCTGCTTAACCGCGTCGCCCGCAAAGGGGACATCATTGCCCGCATCGGGGGCGAGGAGTTTGCGCTGCTGCTCATGAGTCGCACGGGCAACCAATGTCGGTCCGAAATGGAGCAGTTGCGGGCGGCCATTGAGCATCTCAAACCGGCGTCGGTCACGGTCACGGCCAGCATCGGCGTCGCGACCAATTTCAACCGTGCCGACGCGGGCTTCACGGACCTGTTCTCCGAGGCAGACGAGGTGCTGTACGAGGCCAAGCGGGCCGGCCGCAATCGCGTCGTCTTCTATGGCGCCTCATTGGCCAAAAAGCCACGCGAGGGCGGCGGGGGCTAGGGCGGCGGGGGCTAGGGCGGCGGCGCGAGCAGCAACCGCGCGGTATCCGCAAGTGCGGTCCGTCTTGGAAGCCTCGGCCGTAGCCGGGCGAGCACCCGTCCCGAGGTCAGGCGGTAGGTCGTAAGCTTGCCGCCATAGATCCCGGCCGAGCGGCCATTCGCGCCGAGAACCACACGTGCACCCCGGAAGCGGCCTCCTACGGGTCCGTTTGCAGGCAGCACCCGCAGCCCCGCGACCGCCGACATGGTCGTCCACGGGCATCCCGGAAAGTAGTGCCGGTAAGTACGCTCGAGGTAGCTGATCTCATCGGCCGTGGGTACGGCCTGATCCGCAGGCCCGGTATGGGCCGTCTCCGTGGTCCCGACCAGGATCCCCTCGGGGTGTGGCATCGCGAACACCGGGCGGCCATCTTCCGCCTCGACGTAGTAGATACCACGCGCAAGCTGTCCCGGTCCAAGGATGTGGACGCCCTGTACGAGCGCAACCGGTGGCGGCGGCGGCCCTGCCTCGATGGCCCCGGCAATCTCCGGGGCCCAGGCGCCTCCCGCATTCACAAGCGCAAGGCACTGGGCGGTCCCCTGGCGGGTCCCCGAGAACTCGACGCAGTAGCCGCGTCCGGCCAGCGTGGCGCGTTCGAAGCGCGTGTCACAGAGAATCTCGGCACCGAGCGTGGTCGCCGAGCGCGCGACCGCCTCGGTGAGCGCGCGATCATCGGTCTGCGCATCAAAGTAGCGGAACACGGCGACGAGGTCGCGGGTCGCGAGACCGTCCAGCCGGTCCCAGGCCGAGCGTGGCCAGACCGAAAAACGGGCGGACCGGCGGAGACCTGCGAGCAGCGCATAGAGTCCGAGGCCGGCGCGCAACGTGCGCGGACCGCGCCGTGCGCCAAGATAGACGGGGATCAGAAACGGCATGCGCTGAACGAGCCCGGGCGCGATCCGAAGCAGCAGCTCGCGCTCATGCAATGCCTCACGCACAAGCGCCCACTCGCCGGTCTCGAGGTAGCGCAGGCCCCCATGAATCAGCTTGCTCGAGCGGCTGGATGCACCATAACCGAGTGTTTTCGCCTCGAGCAGCAATACGGAATAGCCCGCGGCAGCAGCGGCCTGCGCCGTGCCCACGCCGTGGATGCCCCCGCCAATGACGCATACGTCATACCTCATGCGAGGTCGAAATTCCGGCGCATCTCGCCAATTGCGAAGGTCTCGACAAGATCTGCGCCGCGCGCGAACAGGCGCCGCGCGAGCGCCGGATCCGCGACTTCGTAGATGACAACCCGGGTCCCCGGCAGTTTCATCTGCCCGAAAGCGGGCAGACCGCGGACGTCGCAGAAAAGATAATCCGGCGCAAGCCGCGCGAGCACCCGATGCCGCTCCCGCCAGCGTCCGATCACGCCGCCGAGGGCAGCCTGGCCGCGGGCCTTTTCAAGAAACGGCACGGAAAACGAGATGAGCACGCATTGCGCGGGGCAGCGCGAGGTCTCGGCCAGCACGCGCTTGAGCACGGTCGTAGCGCCGAACTGGTCGATCGTATTCTCTTTGATCTCGACAAATGCGATGACCCCCGGACACCCCGCAAGCCACGCGCAGAGATCGGCGAGTCGCGCGATCCGGGCCTGCATGTAACGATATCCGAAGCGGTCGAATTCGTGCGCCGCGAGGTCCTTGAGGTGCTCATAACGAAGATCGCCGATATGTCCGTCGACACCGCACACCCGCCTGAGGGTGTCATCGTGAAACAGTACGGGTACCTCATCCTGCGAGAGTTGGACGTCCACCTCGACGTAGCGCGCGCCGCAGGCGCCGGCAGCCTCGATGCCGAGCATGGTGTTCTCGGGATAATGCAGCCTGTATCCCCGGTGTGCGACGAACTCCGGCCCCATGTTACTGACTCTAGCAGAATGGCGCAGCCTCGTCCTCAGGAGCGGGGGCTAGCGGCGGGGAGCGGGCCCCACGAGACGTCCGTCGCGGTAGTCAGCAATCGCCTGTTCGATCTCATCGCGCGTGTTCATGACAAACGGCCCATACTGGACGATCGGTTCGTTGAGCGGCCGGCCCGCGACCAGGATGAAGCGCGCGCCGGCCGTCCCGGCGAACACCGAGAGCGAATCGCCCGGGCCGAACACCACGAGATGGTGACGGCCGGCCTCGCGCGCCCCGACAGCAACGTCGCCCTCGAAGACATAGAGAAAGGCGTGCGCGTCTTCCGGCAACGGGTGTCTGAAGCACGCGCCGCCCGCAAGCGTCACGTCAAGGTAGTGCAGGTCCGTGTGTGGATCATCGATGGGGCCATGCCGGCCCTCGAACGTGCCCGCGAGCAGCCGCACCGCCGCGTTACCGGCCCGGATCTCGGGTACTTCGTCCGCCCCGAATTCCTGATAGGCGGGAGGGCCCATCTTCTCTGCCGCCGGCAGATTGATCCACAGCTGGAAACCGCGCATCAGGCCTTCCGTCTGCCGGGGCATCTCGGAGTGGATGACGCCGCTTGCGGCCTTCATCCACTGGACGCCGCCAGCCCTGAGATCGCCCCGGTTACCCATGCTGTCCTGGTGCTCCATATGGCCGTTCAGCATATAGGTGAGCGTGATGAAACCACGGTGCGGGTGATCCGGAAAACCCGAGATGTACTCGTCCGGGTTGTCGCTCGAGAAATGGTCAAGCATCAGGAACGGGTCGAGATGGCGCATTGCCGGCGTGCCGAGCGATCGGTGCACGATGACACCCGCCCCCTCGGAGACGCGCTGGGCCGCGATGAGTGCAGTGATCGCGCGTTCGTTCATGGATAATCCCCCTAGATATTATGTTTGGACCTGTCCGCTCCCGATGCGTGGGTTATGTTGGAGGCGGCATGACCCACTTCCACACAGAGCCCAACGGAGGGGATAGATCATAAAAGAGTTTAACAAGGTTGTCGGGCTGGATGTGCACAAGGAATCGACGCCGTCGCCGTGGCCCCGGCCGGGGGTGGTGAGAATCGCTATTTCGGTGAGATTGCGCCCGTACCTTGAGGCCGTCACGTGACCCGCTCCCCGCCGGTCAACCTCACGATGTCCATTCGCCAGCGGCTTCTGAACCTGGGTGTGCACCGGGGCGAAGACCCGAATCTGACGCTCACGCGCTACGCGCTGGAACGGTTGTGGTACCGGCGCGCGTGTTCTGAATCTGGGGGGCAGTTCCTCCTCAAGGGCGCCCTGCTGTTCGCCCTGTGGATGGAGCCCCCGCACCGGCCGACGCGCGATCTCGATCTGCTCGGTTTCGGTGAGGCGTCCAGTGAACGACTCCACACGGTGTTTCAGCGGCTGTGCGCGCAGCACGTCGAACCCGACGGACGGGTCTTCGATGCCCGCACCATTCACGTCACCGCGATTCGGGAGGGGCAGGCCTATCCGGGTCAGCGGGTGAAGCTCGCGGCGCTCCTCGGTACCGCCCCTATCCCGGTCCAGATTGACGTCGGGTTTGGTGATGCGGTCGCGCCCCAGGCGATGGAGATCGGCTACCCGGCGCTACTCGATCTGCCGGCACCGCGCCTGCGCGCGTACCCGCCCGAAACCATGGTGGCCGAGAAGCTGGAGGCTTTGGTGACCCTGGGGGTGCAGAACAGCCGACTGCGGGATTTCTACGACCTTTGGATCATCGCGCGACAGTTTTCCTTCGAAGGCCCGACATTGGTGGCAGCCGTCGGAGCGACCTTCAAGCGCCGACGGACGGACATTCCGAACACAGTGCCCACCGGATTG
>JAJYDT010000160.1:0-1119 GCA_021777335.1 Pseudomonadota bacterium
TAACTGGATGCGCCGCGTGAGGGCATCATAGTCCGCATAGCGCGACTGCGCCTGCCGGCGCAGATCCAGCAGCAGGTCGTCGCGCTGATCGCGCGCGGCCTGTGTCTGCGCCTCCCGGCGGCGCAGACGGGCGTCCTGGCGCTGGCCCGGAAACAGGGGCAGGCTCAGGCTGATGCCAACGGATACCAGGTTAGGTGCACGAACCCCCGGGGTGGCACGATGCGCATAACTGGCGCTGATCTCGTAGGACGGATAAAAATCCCGACGTGCCGCAGCGACATTGAGTTGTGCGGCGCGGATGACGTCATCCTGCGCGACCACGACGGGATGGTGAACCAGATTTGTCAGCAATGTTTGTAACGGCGGAATCGCAGGCAAGCGAGGAAATGCCTGTGTGACTGTGATGCTGTCAAAAGACGGCAGATCGAGTAGTTGTGCCAGGCGGCTTTGAGCCTGGCGGCGTTTGGAACGCCACGCGTCTTCTTGGTCGATCAGGCTATCCGAGGCCAGGCGGGCTTTGAGGACGTCGGCGGCCTGACCGCGACCCGCGCGGTAGCGGGCAAGCGTGGCCCGTTCGATCTGGCGATACAGTGTTTGGTTTTCATGGAGAACGTCGAGTGCGCGGTCGTCGTAATAAAGCGCCAGCCAGGCGCGGCGTACCGCGCGCAAGACCCCGGCCTTGAGATTCTGCATGCGGTAGCGCAATACGGCGGTGTCCCGCTCCAGTTGCCGGTGGATCAATCCGAGCTTTCCGGGCGGAGGAAATTTCTGGGACAGGCCGATACCCAGCATGGACATGCCGCTTTGGTCCAACGCGAGCGTATCGGCTGGAAGATTCTGCGCACCCAGCGTAAGCACCGGATCCGGTAATTGGCCGCGGTATTCCGCCTCGCTTCGGCCCGCCTCAATCTCTGCTTGCGCCCGAGCCAGTGCCGGCGAGCGGGCGAGAGCCCGCCGTTGCGCGTCGTGCAGAGTCAATGGCGAGGGAATGGGAGGGGAGGACCGCAAGACCTGCGCCCACACCGGAACGCTCATGGCCAGTGCGGTCACGAGCATAACCGTACGACAAACGTATCGAGACGACATGACAGATCCTCACGCAGCGAAGCGAAACGCCAC
>JAJYDT010000160.1:1129-2854 GCA_021777335.1 Pseudomonadota bacterium
AATCAGGAAACGGCCGTGAAGCAGGTATAGCGGTAGAGGGATGGGTATTCGAAGGCGGTCCGGTGCGAGCAGCAGGCGTCCGGTTTGCCGTGGCAGGCGAACGGTGAGGGTCGCTGAAACGGGAAGAGCCGCCAGCACGCCGCTGTGAGCTGGCGCCAGATTGGCGTCAGTGGTCATGAAGTGACCAGTGCAGACTTCCATATGCCCCGGGAAACAGCACATCGGCAGGTTGGTGCCATGAGATGTGCTTGCGGGCATGCAGCCTGATGCCATCGCCGGCATTGACGCGCGCGCAGCGGGCGCCGCGTCGGCTACGGAACAGAACTGAAACAGGGCGATGACGGCGGATGCGAGCCAACCGAGCAGGACAAACGGGTGACGGCGTGATCGCCGGATTGTGGCAAGAGGAGAATTCATCTGCCTGCTGTCAGCTGACCTGGATTCGAAACACAGATGGACAATAGCGCCGGCTATCTTCGGGTGTCAAGCACTCGATCTGACTCATCGAAAATGTAAGCGAAATCGATTCATTGCTTCAAATAAGGAATACTTAAAACTAATGCCGCGTCGGATGTTCCAGGTTGGCAGCTGCCGGATTAAGTCATATCATCTGTTTCGCGAACGGCCATTGCGAATGCCGTGGGTGGGGTCAACAACCGTCACATCACGATGACGGATGATCGGGCCGCAGGGTCGCGCACTTCTCGCCGTTCGCATCGGCTGCTCCGTCATGGAGTCCGATATGTCCGCGCGGAACCCTGGCGCGCTGCGAGCCGGTGCTTCAGGAGGACATGCAATGACGCAGCTGCAGACTCCAGAGACTGCGTCTGCGGATGCCGCATACAGACTGAAAATCCACCAGCTTCCGGTCGACGAGGCTCTTCGGAGCCTCGAGAGCACTGTGCAAGGGCTGACGGCAGCCGAAGCCCGGCGCAGACTCGGAGAATACGGCCCGAACCGGGTCGAAGAGGTGGCGCGCGAACCGCTGGCGTTGCGCTTCGTCAAGGAGTTCACCCAGTTCTTTTCAAT
Organism: Pseudomonadota bacterium; assembly: GCA_021777335.1. GTDB lineage: Bacteria > Pseudomonadota > Gammaproteobacteria > Acidiferrobacterales > Acidiferrobacteraceae > JAJYDT01. The sequence goes on from JAJYDT010000160.1 coordinate 2,159, forward strand.
TATCCTCTGGATTGCCGCAGGACTCGCCTTTCTGGCCCAATGGTACGAGCCCGGACAGGGGATGGCAAAACTCGGGTACGCCATCATCGCGGTCATCCTGGTCAGCGGAGCTTTCTCCTTCTGGCAGGAGCATCGCGTGGAGCAGACACTCAGCGCGTTGCGCAAGCTGCTTCCACCGCGCACCAAGGTGATGCGCGAGGGCGCGGTAATTCAACTGCCCGCAGAGCAGCTGGTACCAGGGGATGTCGTTCTGCTGGAACAGGGTGACCATGTTCCAGCCGACTGCCGGCTCATTGAAGCCTTCGCAGTCCGCGTCAACAACGCCACGGTCACCGGGGAATCGCTGCCATTGGTGCGCGAAGCCGGCCCTGCTCTGGGCGAAGACATCTCCCGGGGGAAAAACATCCTGCTTGCTGGCACCTCCATGGTTTCCGGACAGGCCACCGCAGTTGTATTCGCTACCGGCGCGTATACCGAGTTCGGAAAAATCGCTCACCTCGTGCAAACCGGCAGAGAGGCCGTCTCTCCGCTGCGCAAAGAGGTTGCGCACCTGAGCCGGATGATCATCGCCCTCGCGGTGATCATCGGAAGCATCTTCTTTGCGATCAGCTGGTGGGCCATCGGCGTGCGCTTTTGGCGGGCCTTCATTTTCACCATCGGCATCATCGTCGCCATGGTGCCGGAAGGGCTGCTTCC
>JAJYDT010000161.1:0-301 GCA_021777335.1 Pseudomonadota bacterium
TCGAAATGGACCTCAAGCCGCGCGACATCATGACGCGCGCGGCATTCGAAAATGCCATGGTGACTGTGATGGCGCTGGGCGGTTCCACCAATGCGGTGTTGCACCTGATCGCCATGGCGCGCGCCGTCGATGTACCGCTGACGATCGATGACTTTCAGGCAGCCAGCGACCGCACCCCGTTTCTGGCCGATTTGAAGCCGAGCGGACGCTACGTGATGGAAGACCTGCACAGGGTGGGCGGCACGCCGGCCGTGCTCAAATTTCTGTGGGAGAAGGGATTGCTGCGCGGAGACTGCATCAC